>DXFK01000180.1 GCA_019114495.1 Candidatus Blautia stercoravium | reverse complement strand
CAGTAGCTATCCGGACGCTCACTTTGTTCAATTAGGTCAAATCGAAAATGGTGTAAACGAAAGGGCAGTTCACTGGAATGCCAAAACTGCTTTTTCGTTTACCCCATCATCGATTCTAACCTAAAGAATTTCCGGTTCCAGGGAAAGAGCTCTGGCAATGCCGATTCTCTGCCGCTGTCCGCCGCTCATACTATGGGGATACCGCCAGAGAAGGTCTTCCGGCAGCTCCACCATACGCAGAAGTTCTTTTGCTTTTGCCTCTTTTTCCTCTTTTTTCAGTCTCTTATAATTTTCCAACGGCTCGGTGAGAATGTCAATGACTTTTCTTTTGGGATGAAAGGACGCCAGCGGATCCTGAAATACCATCTGTATGTTCTGCCGGTCCAGCCATTTCTCTTTTGTGGTCATTTCAGCCAGATTTTTTCCGTGAAAAAGGATTTCTCCCCTATCCGGCCGCTCCAGCTGCATCAGCATCCGCACCAGAGTAGACTTTCCGCAGCCGCTTTCCCCTACGATTCCCAGCGTTTTCCCTTTGTAAACTTCTAGACTGATATCATTACATGCTGTCAACACTTTCTTCTTTGGCGCCGGAAACTGTCGTACCAGATGATTTGCCTGCAAAATACATTCTCTTTTCTCAAACAAAACGCTCTCCCTCCATTTCCGGTACTGCTGCCAAAAGCTTTCTGGTATAATCGCTTTTAGGATTGTGCAGCACTTCTTCTGTACTTCCCTGGTCTACCACCTTTCCGTTCTGCATAATCAGCAGTTTATCTGCAATATACGCCGCTACGCCCAGGTTATGCGTCACCATTATAATTCCTGTCTTATAATCCCTTCGCAGTTCCATCATCTGGCGGACAATCTGCGCCTGGGTCGTCACATCCAGGGCGCTGGTGGGCTCATCTGCCAGCAAAAGCCGGGGCTGAAAGGTCATAGCCATGGCAATTCCCACCCTCTGCCGCATACCGCCGCTTAATTGATGAGGATAGCTTTTCATCACAGCCTCTCCGTCAGGCAGATACATTTTTTTCAGCATCTGAATGGCCCGGTTCCACGCTTCCTGCTTGGAAACTCCACTATGGGTACAAATATATTCCACATACTGACTGCCTATTTTCCGGATGGGATTTAAGGTTCCCCCACAGTCCTGAAAAATCATGGAAATTTTCGTTCCTCTTAAGGTTCTCCATTCTTTTGGGGATTTTTCCGTCAATGCTTCGCCAAGGAACAGGATTTCACCCTCTGTAATTTTCCCGCCGCCTGCTAAAGCTCCCAAAATAGCCCGGATAACTGTGGTCTTTCCGCTGCCGCTTTCTCCTGCAATGCTGATGATTTCCCCTTTTTTCATAGAAAGGTTAAAATGCTCCAGCACAGGCGGCTGCCCTTCGTATTGAATCGTCAAATCTCTTATTTCCAGCATAATCTGCCTCTCTATTCTGCAAATGCAATGTCCTTTGTCAGCCAGTAATAGTCCATAGGATACATGGTAACTCCCTCCACCTCTTTGGAGGAAAACAGGTATGTGGTTTCATAGCCCAAAAAGACAGTTGCCGCATCATCCATAATCAGCTGCTGTATTTGAATAATCAAATCTTTTCGTTTCTCTTTGTCAAATTCCTGCTCCAACTGGTCTAACAGCTTATCTACCTCTTCGTTCTTATAGCCCGTCTGGTTTGACGCAGAAGTGCTGTACCAGTTCTCTCTGAGATACTTTTCCGGGTCTCCTGTATTTGCCACCAGAACATTCCAGATAAGCAAATCAAACTCTCCCGCGTCCCGCATATCCAGCAGAGTTTCATAGCTTACGGTATTGAGTTTTACGTTGATACCAATGTCCTTTAAACTGGACTGGGCTGCCTGTGCATACACATTCAACTCTTCCCTACTGGTATAAATAACAAAATTCAGTTCCAGCTTTTCTCCGGATGGCTGCTCTACAAATCCGTCCCCATCCTTGTCTATATATCCTGCCTCTTTTAAAAGAGCCTTTGCGCCTTGCGGGTCATAGGAATTTTTATCCTGAAGCTGGTCAAACCCAAAGTCCAGCGTAGGAGGAACCGGCGCTTTTCCCGGTGTTGCGCCCCCTTCCAGCAGTGTGTTGCAATAGGTTTCCCGGTCCAATCCCCGAATGATAGCCTGTCTTAACGCTTTGTCCTTTAAAACGCCGTTCTGATTCATAAAAGCATAGGTGGAGCGCAGGGATTTCAGTTCCTGCACTTGAATACTGTCATCGTTTTCAAAATCGGCCAGGTTTTCCGTTTTCAAATTATAGGCAATCTGAATCTCTCTGGTCTGCAGTGCCATGGAACGAGTGGTCTGGTCGTCGATACATTTTAATACCACCTTTTCAAGAGGCACCTCCCCACCCCAGTAATATTTATTTTTCACTACCACGCAGGAATCCGTGGGACTAAAGGATTCCACCGCATAAGGTCCTGTGCAGATGGGACCAGACATGGCAAAGGAACCCGTATCCGCATTGGTATCCACAATGAGAAACAGAGGGTCTGCAAGACTGCCCGGAAGGACTGCCACCGGTTCTTTGGTGGTAATTTTCAGATTCTGTCCCTCTGATTCTATGGAAACAGGCACGAAAAAAGTTTCCGCACGGTCGCTCAGAGAAAAAGTTCTCTCTAAAGAGGCTTTTACCAACTCCGGTGTCATTTCTTCTCCGTTTGAAAACTTCACGCCCTCACGGATTTTAAAAGTCCAGGTCAGCTTATCCTCACTATTTTCCCAGCTTTCTGCCAGACAGGGTACAATCTCTCCCTTTTCATCAAATTTTACCAGTGTTTCACCGATCCCATACCGGGATACAACCCAGCTGAAATACTGCTCCGTAGGTTCCAGGGTATCCGCAAAGCTGGTTACGCCAATAGTCAACTCCTGATTCTCCTGTGCAGAAGAGACGGAAGCACTGCTTTCTGATTTTTCTCCGTTTCCACTCCCACATCCAGCCAGCAGAAACGCTGCCATACTTCCTGCCAACAAAGTGCCGCATATTCTTTTTAACCATTTCTTTTTCATTACGCTCTCCTTTTATTTTCCCGTCTGGGGTCTAAAATATCACGGATACTGTCTCCCAGCATATTAAACACAACAACCACAACAGCAATAGCAATTCCCGGATACAACATCAGCCAGGGGGCCTTTGTCAGATAAGTTCTGCCCTCGTTGAGCATAAGCCCCCACTCAGGAACCGGAGCCTGGGCGCCGAATCCCAGAAAGGACAGAGAAGCCAGCTCCAACATCATGGTTCCGATATCTGTTGCCGCAGTCACCACCATGGTGGTAATCATATTTGGCAAAATGTAGTTCAGAATGATTTTATGATTTCGGGTTCCTGTTACTACGGCTGCCTCAATGTAAAGATTTTTCTTTATTTTCATCACCATACTTCGAGCCAGTCTGGCATATTTCGTCCAACTCACCGCCGAAATAGCAAGGACGGCATTGACCATACTTGGTCCTAAAAGACCTGCAATGGCAATGGCCAGCACCAGTCCCGGAAAGGAAATCATCATATCTGCAATCCTCATAATCACAGCATCTACAACCCCGCCGAAATATCCAGCCAGAATTCCCATCGCAGTTCCCACCACAAAAATTACAGAAACCAAACAAAAAGTCATGACGAGAGAGGAACGGGTGCCATAGATGACTCTGGAAAGCACATCTCTTCCCAGTTTATCCGTACCGCAGAGATATTCTCCTCCTGGGGCCTGCAAAGAATGGCTCATCACCGCCTCGTAGGGGTCCTTAGGAGTAATCCACGGTGCAAACACAGCAATGACGGCAATCCCCAGAGCCAGTGTGAAAAAAAGTGTAAACTGTCTGTTTGTCTTTAAAAATTTCCAGATTTTCACTTACCGCTCCTCCTTCAGTCTTGGATCCAGCCGTTCATAGGAAAGGTCTACTAAAAGATTAATGCCCATGTAGAGCAAAGCAATCCACAAAACATAGCCCTGCACCAAAGGGTAATCCCTGCAGGAAATAGCTTTTACCGCCATACTTCCAAGCCCCGGCCAGTTATAAATAATTTCCACCACTGCCGTTCCACCCAAGAGACTGCCAAGAGAAATCCCCAAAAGCGTTACCAGAGGAAGCATGGCATTGGGAAACACATGTTTCCACAAAATCTTTTTCTCTGAAATTCCGCTCATACGGGCCCCTGTAACGTAATCCTGCTGGAGCTCTTCCAACACGGCAATCCGCACCTGTCTGGTGTATTTGGCAGACATAGCAATGGCCAGGGTAACGGACGGCAGCAACAGGGATTTAAAATCTATACTTCCCCCGGACACGGTGACCCACCGAAGCTGCACCCCGAAAATACTGAGCAGAATCAGACCAATCCAGAAATTGGGAACCGAAACGCCGAAAAAAGTCAATCCCCGCACCAGATAATCCGGCCAACGGTTACGATAAACTGCTGACAATATTCCCAGTGGTATGGAAAACAGTATCATAATAAGTAAAGATGCCATTGCCAGCTTGAGGGTAGGAAAAAAGCAGGATACAAGCTTTTCCACCACCGGAACCTTCATGGAATAGGATTTTCCCATATCACCGGTCAGCACTCCTTTTAACCAGTTTCCATACTGCACCAGAAAAGGCTTGTCCAGCCCCAGCTCTGCCCTGGTCTGCTCCAAAAGCTCCGGTGTGGGAACATTTCCACATTCAGTAAGCATAATTTCCGCCGGGTCTCCAGGGGACAAATAGGTCAAACCAAAGGTACAAAAGCTGATCCCAAACAGCACAATTACGATTTGCAAAAGCCGCCTGCCCAGGTTTTCTTTTTTCAAAATTTTCCACCTCCTGTTTTTATAACGGCAAAAAGACAATCTGATATATGCATATACAGACTGCCTCTACTCATAAAATTCGATGTTGTTATTTATCCCTAACCGTATTTTAAGAGTTCTCATCAGCCGTGAGAAACTTCCCAAAGATATAAGCAGTTCTCCTGACTTCAACTCACCGCTTCTACAGCACCTTCCCAAAGTTTTCCTTCAGTGGCATACGCTGCAAAAACTCCTTGTTACAGTGGCGGGACCGTACCGGACTTGCACCGGTTTCTCTATGAATGCTTGCACAACTTATATCCTGTTATGATTTCTGCCCCTAATTATACTGGAAAAATTTGAAATTTCAACACTTTATATATCACAATTTGTTATAGATAAACTCTTTAAATCTTTCAAAATTTCTCCAATATCCCCATTGATACAGATAGATTTCTTCTTAAGTTCATCAGGCGCATAGGCCTCTCCGTCATTCAGACAGACATGTTACATTTTTTTAATTTTGCCATAAAAAATTCCCTTCCAAGCAAACTGTTTTCGTCTTTCAACATTTGCTTAAAAGGGAGTATGTCATCTGACAGGCACTGCCTTTCCTCTATTCAGTTTCTTTTTCCATACAGGTTCTGGCATCTTTTACCACATCTGCCAACGTCATTTTTTCAAGTTCTCTTTCCAACGCATTCTGTACCTGGATAAGTCTGCTATCCAGCACCTGATGAATATTTCTTCCCACTGGACACAAAGGGTTAGGGCTTTCATGAAAATGAAAAAGACCCTCTTTTTCCACACATTCTACAGCACGGTAAATATCCAGAAAGCTGATTTCTTCCAGCTTTCCCACAATAGATGCACCTCCGCTTCCTCTCTGTACCTCCACAATTCCAGCGGCTTTCAGCTGGGACAGAATTTTTCGGATAATCACCGGATTCACATGCACACTGGCCGCCAGAAATTCACTGGTGAGTTTGTATTTTCCCTGAAACGTATCTATGCAAAGCAATATGTGTACGGCTATGGTAAAACGGCTTGAAATCTGCATACAGATTCCCCCTTTTCTCTCTTTTTTTTATTGGATGTAAGTACAACGTATATAAATTATACATTGTACTAGATTATAAAACGGCCTTGTTATAATGTCAATGAGCGAAAAAGAAGGAACCGCTTTGACACAGTTCCTTCTGCTTTTTCTGTATGCTTATTTCATCAAATATACATCTGCATAATTTACGCCCAGTGCATTTGCTCTGTCATGGTCACTGACATAGACGTCAATACGGTTGCCCTTAATTGCTCCGCCACAGTCCTCTGCAGTAAATACATGTCCATTAATAATGACTTTTGTTCCGTATGGAATCACACTTGGGTCTACGGCAATTGTCTGTCCCTCTACAACCGGTGTGCCTGTTGCGGTAATGCCAGTTTCCACGTCACAGCAAATTTCACAGGAGCAGTAGTAAGTCAGTTTAAAGTTTCCTAACAGCTCGCCGTACATATCTTCTGTAGCATTGACTTCTGCAATGTCGCTGCTGCCGTATACGGTTCTGGTATCGTCCAGAATTCTGGTGGCCCATACTGCACAGTTGGAATTTACATCATCTGATACAATACCGTAGTTCGTTCCCTTTGCTTCAATAGTCTTGCCACTTCCTGCATACATGACTACATGGAAAATATATCCGTCCTTAGCATAGAAAATCAAATCTCCCGGCTGCGCATCCTCTACGGCAATCTTTGTACCGTACTGAGCCTGGTCTTCTGCCACTCTGGGCAGGTCATAGCCGTACTGCTTGTAAATACTCTGTACAAAGCCGGAGCAGTCTGCGCCGTCTGTCAGACTGGTACCGCCCCACACATAAGGATTTCCGATAAATTGAGAAGCAAATTCCACGATAGAGTTTCTTACTTCTCCCCCCGGAATACCGGACTTAATGGAGGTCAGTGTGTAATAGCGGGCCTGGTTTTCATCCTGATCAATCTGAGATTCTGCTGTCGTGTAAGCATCTTCACCTTTCTGCTCTACCTCTGTCTTAACCGTATCTGCCATGTTGAGGTATTCACGGTTTACAAATCCCCGAACATCTCCGGACTCTATGTAAATCCAATCCTGGTCTTTGTCCGCAATGACATACACCAGACTTCCTCTGGTAAGCGTTGCAACAATACGGCTGTCTGTGCCTTTTCCCTCTCTTACGTTAAGGAGACTTGCTGTGGTCAGCGCATAATCTTTCTGTACAACCGTCTGATTTACCGTCGCTCTCAGATAAAGAAAAGCTTTGTTTTCCAGATAAGGCACCAGTTCCTTTGCTACCGGAGCTGTTCCCTCAATTCCTGTATAAGTTTTCTTTTCTTTCTCTGCTTTTTCTTTGGCTTCCTTCTGGTATTTTTCCAGAATTTTTTGTGCGTCCTCGCCTGTCGTCACTGCTCCTGCCTTTACAAATCCTCTGACTTTTCCGGATTCCACATATAACCAACCGTCTTCTTCCTCTTTGAGAATATAACATACGCCTTCTTTGTCCAAAGTTCCCACACTGCGGGATTCCTGATTCATTTCTTCTTTGATTTCCAGATTATCTTTGGCAAAAGCGTATTTTCTGGCCACGGTCCAGAAGCGGAAGTCCTCTACCAGCTGGGGAAGTTCATATATCTGCTGATTCGCCACCAACTCCTCATTGGTAGACGGTACAGAAGTATCATCTGCTGCAATCTGGGGAGAACCGTTTTCCAACAAAATCACATAGCCGTTTTCATCCAATACATAATGATGACCTTCCGGCAGCTGATAGCCTGTTCTCTGCTCATATGCTTCCGGAGTCTCTTGCTGCAGAACCTCCGGCTGGTCTGCCTCCACCTTAGGAGAACCGTCTTCCATTAATATCACAAAACCGTTTGCGTCCAATACATAATGATGACCTTCCGGCAGCTGATAGCCTGTTCTCTGCTCATATGCTTCCGGAGTCTCTTGCTGCGGAGCCTCCGGGGTTTCTGGGGTTTCCGGGGTCTCTGGGGTTTCCGGCTGCTGTTCCGGCTGATTCTCCTGTGGGGTTTCCGGCTGCTCCGGAGTCTCTGCAATATTTTCATCCACAGAGCCTGCTTCCGGAGTCTCTGCTTCTAAATGACTATTGTCTTCTGTCTGTACCTGCACCTCTGCTGCATATACATTGGCAGGAACCGTCAGCGTAAATGCCATGGATAAGGCAAGCACTCTCTTTAGTTCTTTCAATTTCAATCTTTTTTCCTCCAAGTACCTCAGGATAATTATCTTTGTCTGTTTTTTTAGTTTAACGCAACTAATCCATAAAAACAACCCTTCTTTAGAAAAAAAAGGAATTTTTTCTTTCTTCATTGTATAAAACAACGAAAAATTGCGTTTTATACCTGTTTCCAGGAAGACTCCACTTTCATACAGAATAGTATTTTCCATTAATGCTCAAAACAACTGTACAATATAGAAACTTGTCATATCTTGAGTCTACTATGTCTCCCCTGCTTTGCCAATTCTTTGTTCGTATTTTCATATCGCACTTCCCTCCCCAGAAAAAACAGAGCCAGCAGGTTGGGAATGGCCATCATACCATTTAAGGCATCCGACAGTTCCCATATCATCTGGGGCGTCAGTATGCACCCCGGCAAAGTCACCAGAATATAAACCAGCCGGTACAAGGCCACTCCTTTTTCCTTTCCCAGGTACTCTGCCGTCTGTTCCCCAAAGCAGGACCAGCCCAGAATGGTAGCAAGGGCAAAAAGTGCCGTAGCCGCCGCCAGAAACTGCCGTCCCCAGGGAATTACTGTGGCAAAAGCCATTCCTGTCAGTGTAGTTCCGTCTGTGATTGGCCCTCCTGTCTGTATCCGGGCAAGAAATCCTTGGGGTTCATACACACCGCTGACCAAGAGCACTAACGCTGTCACCGTACAAACTACCATGGTGTCAATGAAAATCTCCAGCATCCCCCACATACCCTGCACCTGGGGCGACGATACCTGCGTATTGGCATGGGCCATAACAGAAGAGCCAAGCCCTGCCTCATTGGAGAAAATTCCCCGGGCAATTCCCATGCGGACAGCCTGCCCCATGCCATACCCGGTAATCCCGCCTGCCGCCGCCTGCACTCGGAACGCCTCTGTAAATATAAGCTGAAAGGCCTCTGGAATCCGCTCCCGGTAAACGAAAAGCACCACCAACGCCCCACCCAGATAGGCCGCCGCCATAAGAGGCACCAGCTTTTCCGTAAAGGCTGCAATTCGCTTCACTCCCCCGGTAAGCGCCACAGCAACCAGTACCATACAAATACAGCCGGATACAAAGGGCGGAATGTGAAAAGCCTCCCAAAGCCCCTGAGCCATGGAATTTCCCTGTACCATGTTCCCCATGCCAAAAGACGCGCCCAGACAGCAGACAGCAAAAGCCACAGCCAGCGGTCTGCACTGTAATCCCCGTTCCATATATACCATGGCTCCGCCCTTCCAGCGTCCCTTTTCGTCTCTGTACCGGTATTTTATACCAAGAAAGTTTTCCGCATAACTGGTCATCATACCAAAGAAAGCCGAAACCCAAAGCCAGAAAATCGCTCCCGGCCCGCCAAATATCAGCGCTGTTGCCACTCCTGTAATGTTTCCCGTTCCCAAAGTGGCCGCCAACGCCGTGCAGAAAGACTGAAACTGTGAAATGGAGTGTTCCTCTCTGCATTCTTCTTCCTCCTGTTTTTTCAGAGAACCCAGCGTGCTTTTCAGCCAAAACGGCAGTTTCCGAAGCTGAAAAAAACGGGACTGCAGGGTAAAACGGATACCTGCTGCCAGAAAAAACACCAACATTCCAGGTCCCCATACAAACCCCTGCAGTCCGTGAACAAATTCCTGCATATAAAAAGACTGTCCTTGTTCCGTTTCTAAAGCCTATGCGAAAAGCGTCAAAAACATGCCTTTTTCATAGGGACTGTCTTATTCCCCTCTTTCTGAAATACCAGAACACAGCAATACAGATAACCGATGACAAAAGCGAGCCGGCCGGCGCCGCCAATCCCATAGGATACAGAGTCTCCGGAAAATACGCTGCCGCCAGATAAGCCCCCGGAACCCGCACAGCAACCATGGAAATCAAATTGTGCAGAAAAGAAACCGTAGACTTTCCGTAAGCACAGAAATAACCGCTGAAGCAGAAATGCACCCCTGCAATGGCGCAGTCCAGCGCATACGCCTTCAAATACTGACTTCCCATAAAAATGATGTCCTTTTCTTTGGAAAAAAAGCTCAATATCATCTCCGGCGCCAGATTGCAGGCCACGGCTGCCACAATCCCGAAGGACACGGAAATCAAAAGCCCGTACCCCAGGGTTTTCTCTGCCCGCTCATGTTTTCCTGCACCTATATTCTGTGCTGCAATAGCCGAAATGGAAGACAGCATGGCAGAGGGAACCAGAAAAAGAAAGCTGATAACCTTTTCCACAATCCCCACTCCTGCTGCTGCCACAACGCCTCTTTGATTGGCTATGACCGTAATTAAGATAAAAGAAATCTGGATAAATCCGTCCTGGCAGGCCACAGGTACACCAATTTTTAGAATTTTCCCAAGGGTTTTCCTTTCCGGTCTCAAATCTCTCCCGGTCAAATGCAAGGCAAATTCTTTTTTCTTCCTAATGGCCGCAAATGCCATTACAACGCTGGCTGTCTGGGAAAGCACTGTCCCAAGAGCCGCCCCTGCCGCTGCCATCTGAAATCCTCCAATAAAAAGGAAATCCAGCACAATATTCAGCACGCAGGCTGCTGCCACAAAGTACATAGGACTTTTGGAATCCCCCATGCCTCTGAAAATACAGCTTAAAATATTGTAGGCAGTAATAAAAGGGATCCCGCAGAAGCAAATGGTCAGGTAGTTTTTCGTCTGTGCCAGGGCTTCTTTCGGCACAGACACCCAGTCCATAATCCGGTCCGTGCCAAGCAGTAAAAGGCCTGTAAACACCACAGATACCGCCAGAAACAAAACCACGGTATTTCCCACAATTTTCCCGGCTTTTTCCTGATTCTTCTCCCCCACAGCCTGCCCAAGAAGCACCGTAGTCCCCATAGCCAGTCCCACTACCACCACGGTAAGCATGTGCATCACCTGGCTGCCTATGGAAACAGCAGAAATAGCCGCCGCTCCGTTATACTGCCCTATGACATACAAATCTGCCATACCGTAAAAGGTCTGCAAAAAACAACTGAGCAGATACGGCATAGAAAAAGCAATAAGTGCTTTCAAAACACTTCCTTTTGTAAAATTCTTTTGCATATTTTTCTCCTGATACTATGTAAATCCTATTTTGCATATCCAATGCGTAAAAAACGGTACAGCCCAATATCCGAGCCATACCGTTTTCTCTTTTCTGCTCAAATGGCAGAACCCCTGCGTATTCTATTCCGCAGTTTTTATCTTCTTATTCAAATGCTTTTCCAACAGAACCGAAAAGTTCCATTTTCTCTTTGATTGTCTCGCAGATAGCATCAAAACCAGGTTTTAATAATTTACGAGGGTCATATCCTTTTCCTTCGTTGTCTTTGCCTGCTTCGATGTATTTTCTTGTAGCTTCTGCGAAAGATAACTGGCATTCTGTGTTTACATTGATTTTAGATACGCCTAAATCAATAGCTTTTTTAATCATATCAGCTGGGATACCTGTACCGCCGTGCAGAACTAATGGCATTTCACCTGTTAATTTCTGAATGTCATCCAGAACGTCGAAGCGAAGTCCGCCCCAGTTTTCCGGATATTTTCCGTGGATATTTCCAATACCTGCTGCCAGCATGTCCACGCCCAAGTCTGCAATCATTTTACATTCCTTCGGGTCAGCACATTCGCCCATACCTACAACACCATCTTCTTCTCCGCCGATAGAACCAACTTCTGCTTCCAGAGAAAGTCCGAGGCCTTTGCATACACCAGCCAGTTCTTTTGTCTTTTCTACATTTTCTTCGATTGGATAGTGAGAACCATCGAACATAATGGAAGAAAATCCTGCTTTGATACATTTGTAGCATCCGTCATATGTACCGTGATCTAAGTGCAGAGCAACCGGAACTGTGATGTTCAGTTCTTCCATCATGGCTTTTACCATGTCTGCTACAGTCTTAAAACCACACATATATTTTCCTGCACCTTCGGAAACACCTAAAATGATTGGGGATTTACATTCTTCTGCTGTTAAAAGAGCTGCTTTTGTCCACTCCAGGTTATTGATGTTAAACTGTCCTACTGCGTAGTGTCCTGCTTTTGCTTTTTTCAACATTTCTGCTGCTGATACTAACATAATTCATGACCTCCATTTATTTAATGTGCTGAAACCATTATAACACATTTTCCTTTTCAGGCAAGCATTTCTTAATGCAATTTCACAGAATCCATGCTATAATAATATGGATTTCACAATATGCAGCCAGTGCCGTTTTCCGGTGTGCTGCTTCTCTTTATTTATAACAGGAAAGGATTTTATCACATAATGAATAGAAAAAATTTACTTGTCGGTCAGTCCGGCGGTCCCACCGCAGTGATTAACAGCAGCCTTTACGGTGTTGTAACAGAAGCCATGAGACAGGAATCCATTGGCAGCGTATACGGTATGCTCAATGGTATCGAAGGCTTCCTTGCCGGACGCTATTTAGATTTTAAAGAAACTCTTGGTGCAGAAGAACTGGAAAAACTGAAAATTACACCCGGCGCCTATCTTGGCTCCTGCCGCTACAAACTGCCGGAAGATTTAAGTGACCCGGTATATCCTCTTCTCTTTCAGAAATTTGAGGAACTGGAAATCGGATATTTCTTCTATATCGGCGGAAATGACTCTATGGACACAGTAAGCAAACTTTCCCGCTATGCGGCAAAGACAGGCAGTGACATAAGAGTTATCGGCGAGCCCAAAACCATTGATAATGACCTTGTACGGACAGACCATACACCAGGCTTTGGAAGCGCTGCACGCTATGTAGCTTCTACGGTACGGGAAATCACCACAGATGCCAATGTATACGAAACAAAATCTGTTACTATTATTGAAATCATGGGACGTCATGCAGGCTGGCTTACTGCTGCAGGAGCTCTGGCAAGAAAACATGCAAATGACAATCCCCTTCTTATTTATCTGCCGGAAACAGCTTTTGACCAGGAGGATTTCCTTGTAAAAGTAGAAACTGCATTTACCCAAAATCCCAACGTTGTTGTGTGTGTATCCGAAGGTATTCATGACAAGGACGGCACCTTTATCTGCGAATATGACAACAGCGTGGGAACGGATACTTTTGGTCACAAAATGCTGGCTGGCTGCGGCAAATATCTGGAGAACCTTGTGCGAAACCGCTTAAATGTCAAAGCGCGTTCTGTGGAATTAAATGTCAGCCAGCGCTGTTCTGCTTCCCTGATGTCTGCCACAGACCAGAAAGAGGCAGTTCTTGCAGGGGAATTTGGCGTCAAAGCTGCTTTAAAGGGGGAAACAGGAAAAATGGTTTCCTATACACGAACCTCGAATCTCCCATATCGCATGACACTGGGACTGGAAGATGTAAATGAAATCTGTAACAAAGAGAAAACAGTGCCTCTCGAATGGATTTCCCAGGATGGGGCTGATGTCACAGAGGAATTTCTGGCCTATGCCCTTCCGCTGATTCAGGGTACGGTAGAAATTCCACTGGGTTCTGACGGGCTTCCGGATTTTATATCCAGAAAATAAATACTATATTTTAACAGGAAAGGGGTATTTCTTTATGTTTCACATTTCCAATTTTACAAACAATGATGATATTCGCATCTTAGACACTGCCGGACCTTTTACCGTCATCGAATATCTGCGTGACTTAAGCGTTATGCCTTCCAACGCTGCAGCCGCTTATTTCTGCAATGCCATGAATGTACGCAAGCGACAAGTGATTTGCGACCTGAAAAAGGCACAAATCACGGTACAGGCCGGCGCTATGCAGTGGATGGCCGGAAATGTAAATGCAGTGACCGGTATTAAGGGGGTTGGGGATCTTTTCAGCAAAGCAGTTCGTGGAAAAGTCACCGGTGAATCTGCTATCAAACCGGAATACACCGGTGACGGCATTATGGTTTTAGAACCAACCTATAAACATCTCCTTCTTTTAAATCTGGACGACTGGAACAACTCTGTGGTACTGGATGACGGTCTGTTTCTTGCCTGCGACTCTTCTATCCGCCACAAAGCAGTAATGCGCTCCAATCTTTCTTCCGCAGTTGCCGGAAACGAAGGACTGTTCAACCTGGGACTTACCGGAAGCGGCATCGTCTGCCTGGAGTCCTTATGCCCCAGGGAGGAGCTGGTAGAAATTACCCTGCAGGATGATGTTCTGAAAGTTGACGGCAATATGGCAATCGCATGGAGCGGAAGTCTCAGCTTTACAGTAGAACGCTCCGGAAAATCTCTCATTGGTTCTGCTGCCTCTGGAGAAGGTCTGGTAAATGTATACCGCGGCACCGGAAAAGTGCTGCTTGCACCAGTACAATAATTTCATGATTCCAAAGAGAAAGAGAGGCTTTCCTCATGCATAAATTTCCCGGTTTTTTCGTGAAAAAAGTCCTAAAAAAACATGGGCTTCTGTTGTTTATCCTTATATATATAGGCGCTCTGACCGTACCATACATCCCTCATAAGAAAGTATCGTCCGCCTTTAAAAAGCAGTTTGCAGACAGGGAGTTTTACAGTTCCAGCGTGGGCACGGAACGTGCGGCTTATCTTCCGGATAACACGGATGCACTGGTATACCGTCTTCATATGATAAACAGCGCCAGGAAAGAAATCATTCTTTCCACCTTTGATTTTAACGCTGACGAAGCAGGTAAGGATATTATGGCAGCGCTTTACCACGCTGCGGACCGCGGGGTAAAGGTGCGGGTCATTGTAGATGGATTCAGCGGTCTCCTGGACATGAAACTGCAAAGCCGGGAATGGTTTCAGGCTCTGGCTTCCCATGAGAATATTCAGGTAAAGGTCTATAATCCCATCAATCCATTAAAACCATGGGATATGCAGGCACGGCTTCATGACAAATATGTAATTGTTGACGAGCAGATGTATCTTCTGGGCGGAAGAAACACCATGAATCTCTTTTTGGGAGACTATGCTTCTTCTAAAAATATTGACCGGGA
>DXFK01000179.1 GCA_019114495.1 Candidatus Blautia stercoravium | reverse complement strand
TCTACAAACATGAATGAAGTAAGGAACCTTCCCATAAACTGCGTTTTCTTGCACAGCCATTGTCGGTACTATGTTCCTCTCCGACTCCCTTCCATCAGAAATACGTTTTCGCCAAGCTTATACGCTTTCTCTTTACCTTTCGGTGATGGGTAGGGTCTCTCCAATTCCGAACCACACTTTTCATACATACCGCTTCCTTTATACCGAGAGATTCTTCTGTGCTGCTTTCCAGTTTCTTCGCACGTTCCGTGGTTTTCGCCCATATGCCCGAGACTCAACTTCTCTTTGCTCTCTTTCGAGACCTTTGTAACGATACGGCAGAATTCACTTGATGTTACGGTCTGCATGATTGCTCGCTCCTTTTATCAAGGTTACTTTATCCACCCGCTTAGCACCCTGCATTACTGCAACGCACCGGGTTTAGCTACGCGGCTCACTGGCGATTACCGCGACCGGACTTGCACCGGCAAGTGTGGTCCAGCTTCGCTGGACACACGGCATAAAAAAAGGCTGTGGCAAAATGCCACAGCCGTATTTCTGTGATAACTTCAATACACTTTTTGTAGGTCTTCTGACTTATACTTTTGTGAATTTCTACGAAATTTGTGTTCTGCCCTCTCAGAATATTATCCAATGACTGACCTTCACCAACGAACACAAACAAAGCATTTACAGCGGCGGTTCCGTATGGGCTTTCCACCCATTTTCCTTGTTCAGATGCGCCATTTTTACCACGACACATCCACAAAAAGTTTCAATTATCCAGAAACGACCTCTGCTGACTTATGCTCATGCATTCACAACATCCGTGCCGGATTTGCACCGGACTTTTGATTAAGAGTTCCTGTTAAAACATCCCTCATCGTATCTACTTTAAAAGTATATACGTAAAATACATAATTGTCAATTTTTTTCAGCAAATTTATTTTATTACTAAAACCTCCCACATCATTTGGTGTGTTGAACCTTGAAAAATCAATACTTTAACCCATAAAAAAGCATAAACCTCTTGTCTGTGGTATAATGAATTGGCGAAAAACAATTACACAGTAAGGAGGTTTATGCCATGTCAAGTATACCACATACCGTGAAAAACGTGTTCATCATTGACGATAGCCTGTTTGACCGTTCTTGTTCTTCTAAAACAGGGTTTCTTGCAAAAGTTTTTGATCATTGTTCCATGAAATATAAGCGTGCATACCGCATGCTGACTTTAGGCTGGTCGGACAGGAATTCCTTTCTTCCCGACAATCATTGTCTGCTTTCAGCCGAAGATGACAGAAATCTTCTTTGTGAGGCATCTGCTTATGATGGACGTTCTCTTGCCGGAATACACAGGAAACACTCCCACCGCAAGGCAACCGAAGGGACGCTGGAACTCATCCAGGCAGTAAAACGTACAGGGTTATCTGCAGAATAGGTGTTGTTTGACAGTTGGTTTTCTTCACCGAAAGCGATTGTTACACGGAAGAAAGTGCATCATCTGGAAACAATTGCTATGTTCAAAATACCTTCTTTCCATAAACGTAACCGTTGGTGAAGAGGCCATTCTTGCCAAGATTGTCTGCGTCTGTAACAAAAACAGGAAAAAAGACTGGCTGGCAATTCTGAGTACGGATACTTCCTGTCAGAAGAAGAGATTATCCGTATCTATGGAAATCGATGGGATATCAAAATGTTTTTTTAATCCTGTAAATACTACCTTCGTTTAGTAAAAGAGTGTCGGAGCACATCCTATGATGAACTGAATGCCCATACTGCCATTGTGTTCACACGATATATGATGCTTTCCGTTGCACAACGATGGAATGTACAGATGATAAAACACTTTGTCAACTATTTTCTGTCTGATGAAGGAATTGAATGACATTACATTTAACCAATCTATAGACATTATTATAGATGCCCTCATAGATTCCATTATGGAATACTTCCATATCACCGAACAGTAGCTGGAGACATTTACTGCCAGCTTTATTCAAAGACTTCCTGTCAAGACACAAATTTAATCTTTTTATAATGAACCCATATCTGTAGTTGAGAAGGGGAATCATGTTCCCCTTAGGCTACATAGTCAATCAACAGTGCCGGATAATAACAGGCGGCCGGAGTTTCATGATTGATGGCGGAATGGCAACGTTTAAAATTGTAGGTATGTATATATCTGCCAATCGCTTTGCGTGCCTCACGGATATTGGCATACTGGGTCAGATATGCTTCCTCATACTTAAAACTGCGAAACCATCTTTCAATCATGATATTATCTGCCCAACGGCTTTTTCCATCCATGCTCTGGCGGATATGGTTCTCCTTGAGAAAATTTATATATTCATTGCTTGTAAACTGGCATCCCTGATCAGAATTCAGGATAACTGGTTTTGCTGTTTTAAACGCTTTTTTCAATGCATGGATAACCATTCTGGTATCCAAGGTGTCATCGACTTCCCAGCCTACAAAAGTGCCTAAAATTAAGGATTTCTACATAGTTCGTCTTTGTAGCAACACACAAGTCTCAGCATGTGTATCATTGTCCAAACTCAAACTCATATCTTCCTCAATGATCGGAAGTCTGAATTTAATGGACTTGAGCCACTGACTGTTAGACTGGCGTTCCTCAAAAATCTGTATCTCCGCGATCAGCTTTTCCATGAGCTGCCGTTTTTCCTGCTCATTCATGGCGGAATAGAGCTTATCGAAGTAAATCAGTACCTTATAGATATTATCTCCGGTCAGTTTCTCCGCTTCAATTGCCAGCTTCTTGGCTCTGGCAGCGATAAGCAGCGATTCTGTATCTTCAATCTTATCATACATCTTATAAAGGCGGCCATCAAGATCAGCCTTACGCCGGACATAATGCCTGTCATCCGGGTCAAGGGAATCGATTTCCTCAGTCAGCTTTGCTTTCACAGAGTAAAACTGACGAAGCTGCTTTTCGTAACTGGCAATTTCCTGCTCAATGGCGGTTGTATCCACCTTCATGTTAATCTTTTCCTGCATCATAGCCGCAAACTTCGGATTGCTGACCAGCTTCACAATGACCTCCGCCACAGCGCTGTCCAGCAGTTCCTCACTGATCTGCTTTTTGTAATCGCACTTGTGACCTCTGGTCATGGTACGGTGCTTACAGCCGTAGTAAAAGAAATCTTTATATTTTGTACCATCCTTTTTGTACTTGATACTCTTGTTACCATACATTCCGGCACCGCAGACCGGACACTTTACCAGCCCGGACAGCAGATGCACCTTGGTTTCCCTGCCACGGTTGACGTGTTCATATTTCTTAGCCTGCGCCAACAGCTTTACCTGGGCTTCATGCCACAATTCTTCTGACACAAGCCCCTCATGCAGACCATCCACCAGCAGATAATCGTCCTGCTCTACCTGCCGGTATTCATTTCTCGTCCCATGCACCTTTTCCGTCCTGCGTCTGCCATAGGAGATTTTTCCGCAGTACACCGGATTTTTCAGGATTCTGCGAATCAGAGCTGCATCAAACAACGGATTTTTCCCGTTTTGACGCTGGATTTTTCGGATACCATGCTGCTCCAGATATTTTGCAAGTCCATTTGCACCGATGTCCGTATGCACATATTGATCGAAAATAATGCGGATTGCCTCTGCTTCTTCCTCGTTGATGTAAAGAAAGCCTTTTTCCAGCTTGTATCCATAGGGCGGAAAACCGCCGTTCCATTTCCCCTCTCTGGCTTTCTGGATGCGCCCCTCCATGGTCTGGACACGGATATTTTCCCGCTCAATCTCCGCCACAGCAGAGAGGACGGATATCATCAGCTTTCCGGCATCTTTGGAAGAATCAATCCCATCCTCCACACAGATCAGATTCACGCCAAAATCCTGCATGACCTGTAAGGTAGAGAGAACATCCGCCGCATTTCTGCCAAAACGGGACAGCTTAAATACCAGCACATAGGACACGCCGTCTTTTCCGGCCTTAATATCCTCCAACATTTGATTAAACTGGATTCTTCCCTCAATGGACTTGCCGGATTTTCCCGCATCTTCGTATTCGTGAACAATCTCATAGTCATTGAACTCCGCATAGGCTTTCATGCGGGATTTCTGAGCATCCAGAGAGTAGCCGTCAATCTGCATGGTGGTGGATACTCTTGTATAGGTATAAACTTTTATCTTCTCTTTCTTCATAATGGATTTCTACTCTTTAACAAACACAACAAGCTATTTTAAGTATCATTCTGGTCATTTTCAATAATATCGTACACAAACCGATAAACGACACTCTCAGGATCAATATCTTCTCTATTCAAATCCGCTATTTTAGTAATAGCATCAACAATCCAAAGTTTTTTCTCTTTATACACAACACCGTATTGCTCTAACAATGTTTCCAGTTCACCAGTTTCTAAAATATGCAAATGATTCTTACTCAAAAAATTTAATGTTTCCCGAATTTTTGTTTGTAAATTATCATCAAAGAATCTGATTCCCTGTTTATGGTATACGTCATTTCTTTTTTCTTTTTTTAACTCCTCCGCTTTTTCATCAGTTAGATTATCTGCATTAACAGTTTTATCTACAATTTCTCTCAACTTTTCCGCATAACTTTTTATTCTTTGCTTTTCTTTTTCTTCTATCGGCATAAATGATAAAAACTTATAAAATTCGGATGAAACTCGCAGAACATCAAAATCTGTTATAACTTCATATCCCACTCCAATTTTTTGATATAACTCTGCTATTGGTGCTAAGGTTTGTTTATTCTGCCCATGTGCAAAAAACACTCCAGATTCTGGGATTAGTTTCTCTATTAATTCTTGGTATACCAATTCATCAGCTTCCGCTTCTGTAATAATAACTTTCTCACAAAAAATCCCTTCTAAAACTCTGGATACTCTCAAAAGAGGATCTTGCAAGATTGTATTGAGCAAATCCTGATTCAATAACATAATGCTATTTTTATTATCTTCGGAACGAGTAATACGTATTACGTTGACATCCTGTGTTTTAGATAAAATTCCCTTTAATATCTCTACGCTATGTGTAGCAACAAAAATAATGCGTTCTTCATCATTAGATTCGCCTATCATTTCGCCAAGTTGACGAGCAAGCGGTGGATGTAAAAAAGCTTCTGGCTCATCTAACAAAAGAATATCATTCTCCTTATGGTTTAGCGATAAAAAAGTTGAAACAAAACTTTTTATCCCGTCTCCCTGATCATCAAGCATATTTTCTGAAAATAATTTAAAGGCAATATCTTCCGAAAAATTTACCGTCCCTTCAACATACTCAAAAGAATCTCCAACCCTAAAGGCTAAGCGATCTCCTAATGTTTGCGTGTCCAAGAAAATATCCCTTTTAAATAACTGTTTAATTTTATGCGATAAGTCATTCAGCAACTTATCCTTATATTTGAAAGAAGATAAATAATTCGTGCTACTGCTATCCAAACCATAATTTTTTTGTGATTTGCAAATTGTCAGGCGTTCTTCGGTTCCCATATACTGAAAAAATAGTGAACCATACCAATTTAAGAAATCCGTTTTATCCTTTCGAGCAATAATCCCCGAAAAATGCTCTGTCCAGTCTCCACCAACAGTATTCATATTTCGTGTAAAATAACTTTCAAGACTTGCTGTCATATCCAAAACTTGATTTGGCTTATTGGAATAAGTCTTTAACATCCAATTTCCGTATTGATCTTTAGCCATTTTTGATGTTATATTGTATGCTTCATCAAGGGCAGAAAAATTTTCTGGATAAGGATAATCAATACTATGAATAATTTTTATATCACGGTTATCACCAGATAGATAATCTCTAAGTTCTTTTAAAATTCGACTTTTTCCAGAATTATTAGGTCCTACAAGAATATTTACTTTTTTAGGAATTATATCTTGTGTACCGTCTGATGTATTTACAACAATTTTATCTATTTTGAACTGGTACATTTTCTAATCTCCATATATTAGCTTATATCTGTCTTTTGCTCCAATATTTTAATCGAATCCAGATAGTCCCGCTCCACTTCACTAAGTGTTCTTTCTTTATATTTGCGATATTCTGCTGTTGCCTTATCAACCGCTTGTTTGTGGGAAATACTACCGTTTCCCCGCAAAAGCTGCTCTCCGCTCATGGTGAGAATACGATCCAGATGCTCTGCCCAGTCTCTCATGGTCATTGCCTGTTCCCGCTCTGCCTGACGTTCTGCAAAATCAAGATAACCGGACACAAGCTGACCCATTGCACGAAGTTCTTTTTCGTCCAGATAATTTTTTGCAACCACGGCCTCTCGCAGTGTCGGCTGGCTGCCTGCAAAAGCAGCAAGCCCCATGAACTCTTTCTCCGCATCCGCTCTTGTGTAAATAACCTCCGCCGCAGTTTGGCCATGAACCGCATAATGAATCTTATTCTGAACCTTTCTGAAAAACTGAATAGAGATTTCCGCTTTTGGATCATAATCAATGCTGGTCGCATAAATCTCCAGTACCTGACGATAAAACACTTTCTCAGATGCCCGAATATCTCTGATACGTTCCAGCAGTTCCTTAAAATATCCGCCACCGCCCAGATTCTTCAAGCGTTCATCATCCAAAGCAAAGCCTTTCCTCATGTATTCCTTCAAAATTCCGGTCGCCCAAATACGGAACTGGGTGCCTCGTTTTGACTTCACACGATAGCCAACAGAAATAATAACATCAAGATTATAGAATTCAACCGGCTTGTCAGAAGTTGTAATGTGCAAAATTTGCACGTTGCCCTCTCTGAGAAGTTCACCTTCCTCAAATACATTTTTTATGTGTTTAGAAATTACGGAACGGTCTCTCTGAAACAGTTCAGCCATCTGGGCTTTTGACAGCCAAACCGTATCGCCATCGAAGGTAGCTTCAATTTTTGTTAAGCCATCCTCTGTCGTGTAGATAATCATATCTGAGTTTTTGTTTGATGTATTGTTACTGCTCATGTAGTCACCTCATCAACCTTATGTACCTCAGTACGAGAAAGCAGCATTCTTTCCCGTACTGAGTTTGGACATTTATTACACGTTTATTATATCATGCTGCTTTTCTAGTTTCAATAACATTTTCACTGATATGGCTGTCTTTTTCACATATCTCGTCCTTCTTTTTGACAACCGGATCAGGAAGTGTGTCAATGTCCAGCTCCACAGCATACTTCTCAATCATATTTGCCAGAAAATCTGCCAGTCCACTCCATTCATCTGTCATAGGCATTGTTCCTCCCTCTTTCCGGTCTTTGCATATACACATCCAACACTTCCTTCGGAATACGCTCCAGCACCGCCACAGCGTCCTCATAGTCACGTCGCAGCCTTGCGTCGGCAAGCTGCTTCAAGACGCTTTTCTGATTGGCTATATCCAACGATTCCTCCAGCCGTGCGTTCTCATGTCTCAGCTTCTTGTTTTCTTTGGTGGTTTTTGTAAATGCCACCTGATATTTTTTCAAGGTGGTGTGCATCTGCTCCACCGCCGGGATATACTGATCCAGCAGCTTTCCAATCTCCGCCGCCTTGCTTTTGGCATTGAAGGCATTGACGCCAGCCAAAACTTCCTCGATCTTGACCTTTTGCTTGCTCAGCCGTGTCATTTCCTTAAACACCCTCGGCGGGATGTGATCACGCCCGGTCTTGCTAGCGCTCTCTCCACGCTCCAGATCAGGGTACTTCTGCACCATGTGTTCCCAGAACTGATCCTGCCACCAGGTCAGCTTTTTTCGGTTTCCCAGGATTTCCTTAGCACAGAGCCGCCCATCCTCGGTCAGTGGGACAAAAGAAAGGTGCATATGGGGTGTTTTCTCGTCCATATGCACCGCTGCGGAAATAATGGTCTTGGTATCCTGATGCTTCTGGATAAAGGTAACCGCTTCCTGAAAAAACGCTTTGATTTCAGATTTTTTCTTGCCTCGGAAGAACTCCGGCGAGGCGGTCACAAGGGCCTCCACCAGCCGCACGCTATCAGAGCGGGTGCGACATCCGGCCTCCTTGATCTGCCGCTCCGCCTCCGCCCGGTATCTGCGCTCCGGTTCAATCAGATGGAAGTTAAGATGGCTGCGGCTGGAATCAATGTCCGGATTGCTGGCGTATTTTTCTTTCGTACGCTCGTTGTGGGCTTCAATATTGGTAATCTCAGGGCCTTTATACTTTGCAAAGCGTAAAATAGCGTGCTGTGGCTTCATCATCGTTCATCCCTCCTCTTTACCCAGACAAGATCATAGCCCAGCACATCAGCCAGCTCCATAACCTCTTTATAGCGAATACTCTCTCTTTGCAGCTTGGCGGATAGGTTGGAAACGCTGTCCGACCAGCCATATTCCTCATGCAGAAGGTCAACCGCCTCCTGCATGGTATATCCGGCACGAATGATCTGTGCCTTGATTTCGTTGCGTACACTCATATTCAAATCCTCCGTTTCTGAGATAATGAAACAGCGAAGCCGGTACGCTCTCTGACGTATCAGCTTCGCTGCTCAGTAAAATATCTTGTTTCCATAAAATGTTTTTTCGTTGACCGATATGATGTCCTGCACATAGACACCAGCTACCGGCTTTCCTGTTTCGTGTAACTCAGGTTGCAATCGTGCATTTCCCCATGATTCCAGAAAGCTGTTTCACGGTTCAGAGAAGCACGTTTCCGTGAACAGAATTCTGTATCGGGTCAAATGATTTGCTGTTTTCATTTGACCTGATTTCAAGCACCCAAAACAGGGGACAGGCAGCACGAGAAAATCATTATATTGGTGTTTTGGGGTAAATCACTGCGTACATACGTACACGAAGTTGGAGCGTGAATCAATCCCGCCATTCCTCCGGTACGTACGTTCCGAAACTTCCTAAAACCCGTTTATATTGGGTATGGCAACCTCTTCAATCCCGTAGAAGCCCCACACCCGCCGTCCGGCGGCGTTAGTGATCTTGTTGCAGTATTCCAGATGGTACTTGCCCTGACTGGCGATGACCGCATCGCTGAAGCTGCGCCGTTTCAAGGCGGTCAAGCTGTTTTCCTCGCACCACATCCCATAAATCTCATACAGCTCCTTGGAGCTGATGCTGCTGCCCGCTTTCAGACGGATATAGCCCTCGGATTCCATGAAATCATACACATTGTTGTTGTCCCGCTTCACAGCCTCCCGGTTCGCTCTGGTTCTCTCGCTTTCCGTGAACTTGAAATTGTTCGCTACCAGCCGCCGCAAGCCCTCAAATGCCCAGAGGAAAATTCCCTCCACCTCGGCTTTCATCTTCTCCGCAAGGTCTGGATAGTCTTTTCTGTCCGCTGGCTTCGCCTTAGTTGTGAGAATGAGCTGACGGCGATAAAAGCCATCGCTGCGGTCAAAAAGAGCCTGCAAATCGCCGTTGGAGAAAGCCAGCAGCCGGGCAGTCATCCAGCCCTGATAGCTCTGCTTGCCTTTGCGCTCCAAATCCATCTTCCCTTGTGCGGTAACGATTGATTTCACATAGTTGGTCTGCCGCAAAGCCTCCATGCGCATATCGTCATCCACACACAGGAGGATATGCTCTAAATCGGCACGAGCAAAGCGGTTTTCGGAGATTTTCCCGATGCTGCCGTCTTTCATGTTGCTGCCAAACAAAGCAGACAACACAGCGCCGATCTGGGACTTGCCCTCACCGCCCTCGCCCTTAATCACCATCATTCGCTGGCCTTTATTGCTGGGAATTAGACAGTAGCCGATGAACTCCTGCAAGGTGGGGATGTCCTCCGGGTAGAGCAAGCCGTCCAGAAACGCCAGCCAGCAATCAGGCTTTGGTGCGTCTGGCCGATATGCTACCGGCAACCGGCTTCTCACAATTTCCGGCCTGCCCTCAGTAAAGGTGCCGTCCAACTTCAAGGTACCGTTGGTCAGATGGATGCGGTCTACTTCCGGCGGGAAGTCATCCACATGAGCCGCCAGCTTCAGTACCTCCAGAATGTTGGTGATCTTCCGAGGGATATTGTTCACAGCGCAGCACTTCAATTCTTCGTAAATCTCCCCACGCAGAAGAAGACCATCAGCTACTCTGCCATCCGGCGTGAAGAAAGCGCCGTTGGCAAAGATGATTTTGTGACGGTCTAAAAATTCGTCGCAGAACAGAGCCTCGTTGATGTTGGTGCCATCAAACCAAATGGGGCCATCAGCAAATTTCCGGTTCTTCATGGGTTCTCGCCTCCTTTTCCAGCCGCTTCAAGCGTTCTTCTAGTTTCTCAATCGCGCCGTCCCGATGGAGCATATCCACCGTTTTGATACGGATTTCCAGATCCGCAAAGGCCAGAATATCTGCCAGATACTCGATACGGTCAAACATCTGACAAGCCTCCACAAAGTGATCGTCTAAGACTTCTTCCGGTGCTTTTGGTGCGTACTGCACCTTCCAGCTCTCCAGAAGGTGCAGATAATCGCACAATACCCGCTGACAGTGCAGCTCCTCCTGTCGGAACGCCCTTGCCAGCGGGTATTTCAGTTTTGACAGCGCAGCAGCATCAGGCGGCTTGTCCGTGTCAATGCCGAAGTCGTAGGCCAGCTTTTGCGCTGCCTCGTAGCTGTTCAAGCCAAACAGCCTTGCCACGAAGTCGATCACATCGCCGGTGGCTCCGCAGCCGAAGCAGTAGAAATAGCTCTCGTTCAGCTTCATGCTGGGATGCCGGTCATCATGGAAAGGGCAGCGTACCATGCCGCCACGCTCCACCTTCAGCCCGTAGTGTTCGACGGCCTGCCGTACTGTGACAGCCGCCTTGACTGTTTCAAATAGATTCATGTGCCATACCTCCATATATTTTTTGACGGTTTCTGCCCGTCTGCCTGAATATACGGAGAAAATGGCTCACAGCCAAAAAATCCGGCACTTTTGCAAAAAAGAAAATGTTTCCTTGATTTTATTGCAAAAACGCAATGGGAACATATGTTCCGTTTTGTATTGACTTTATTCCAGTAATAGAATACACTATAAGAAATACAGAAAAGAAAGGTAAGAATCCTCATGGAAATTGAAATCAGGGATTCACTTCAAAGAAAAGATTATAAAAAGGCAATCCAATTAGCAATCAAAGGAATGCACTTTGACTGGTATATGAGCAATCCAATTCTATTAAATGCCTATGGCAGATATTTTTGGTATCTGGAAATCAATCGTGCAACGCAGATTCTGTCTGCATATGTAGGCGACAAATTTGTTGGAGTCCTTCTGGCGGAGATCAAGGGAGAACCCAGAAAACAGCAGAATATTTTCCAGAAGATTTATGTCAAAATCATTGACATGATACAGAGGATTCTTTTCAAGGATGGTGCAGGGCTTTATGAGGATACTACAAAAAAGCAGTTGGAAAAGTATCTGAAAACGAACTCGCCGGATGGGGAAATTGTATTTCTGGCCGCAGATCCCGACTGTACAATCAAAGGGATCGGCACTGCCCTGTTAAAGAAGCTGGAAGAAAGAGAAAAAAGGGAAGCTTCTCTATCTATACACAGATGATGCCTGTACCTATCAGTTTTACGAACACAGAGGATTTGAACGGGCAGAAGAAACGGAGATCCTATTAGATGTTCCAAAAGGAAAAGTCCCGCTAAAGTGTTTCGTTTATAGCAAGGCTATGTGATTTATTGAAAAAGAGGGAGAGAGCATGAAATATCTATCAACCTTTGAAGTTGCGGAGAAATGGGACATCTCCCACCGGCGTGTGGCCATTCTCTGCAATGAAAACAGAATCCCCGGCTCACAGCGGGCGGGGAGCCGCTGGATTATCCCGGAGGACGCAGAGAAGCCCGCTGATGCCCGGATCAAAAGCGGCAAATACAGAAAAATCCAACCGGAGGAGGGAGGAACGCCTTAAATGGAGAAAACCTTTTTACCCGGTGACGTCCGCCAACGGCTTACCGATTTAATGAAAGACCGCAAGGTAACGCAGACGGAGCTTGCAAAGAAAATCGGCTGTGGAGACAGTGTTCTCAGCCGTTTCATTTCTAGGCAGACAGATAAGCTCAGCAATGAGAATATCATCCGCATTGCCAGAGTGTTCAACGTGTCCACAGACTTCCTGCTAGGCGTAACCAATGTTCCCGACCGGAAGAATTATGCCATTGATGAGCTGGGCTTATCCGCAGAAGCAGCACGCAATCTATTCACAGAAAAAGTCAATACAGCGGTGCTGAATCGGCTGCTGGAAAACCCCCGCTTTGCAGATCTGACCTACACTCTGGAGCAGTATTTCAATGACACCATTGCCGCCGGATTCGCCGCACAAAATCAAATGTATGCCACTCTCAGCGCATTGACCCGGAAAACGGTAAAATCCAAATCCGGAGAAAAAACTGCAAAGGACATCAGCCGCCTGCGGACATCTCCCTATCAGGCAGACCTTGCCACCATAGAGAATCAGTTTATGCTGGCAGTCAAAGAGGTAAAAAAAGAAATCGGCCATGATTTTTCTGTCCAGCAGGCGTTCACCAAGGAAATCGCCCAGCAGATGTTTACGGAGCTGACAAAAGGGCAGGATATGGAGAATCCCCACATCACGCCGGAACAGATTACTGGAGCTGTTCTTAACAGTGTTTCCGGCATGGAGGGAACTTCCTCAGAGGTGTTGGAGAAATTTGGTCAGGCATTGACTGACCTGATGTATGGCATAGCGCAGGGAGCGAAGCAGGAGAAGCAAAATGAAGTCCCTGAACAATGAGCGGCTCTGCGCTCTGGCTCAAAATGGGGACGAGAAAGCCCGTAGCCTTCTCCTGGAAAAGAATTATGGATTTATCCGGCAGACTGCCACTGAACTCTACCAGAGCATGAATCTGGGGGAAAGTGACCTTGGAATTGAGATGGATGATCTGGCGCAGGAGGGCTGCATCGGCCTGCTGGATGCCATCTCTCGCTTTGACAGCAGCAAGAGCATTAAGTTTCTGACCTATGCTGCACCCTCCATCAAAAACGCCATGACCGATCTGGTACGCTCTGCTTTTTCTCAGTACGAACAGCGAATGACCGACAAGAAAAACGGACCGGGACTCCAGAAAGTCCGGCTGGATGAAATCCTGCCTGACGATGAACGGATGCTGAGGATCGAGGCCATTGCCAATCCCGCAGCCAAATCCCCGGAGCAGATTTATCTTGACCGGGAGACAATGCGAGAGCTGTATGAGGGCTTGGGAAAACTCTCTGAGAGGGAGCAGACATATCTCCTGTATCGCTATGGTTTTACAGACGAGACAGAGCATACGCTGATTGGAACGGCGATCCATTTCAATCTCCGGGAGAGCCGGGCAAAGAAGTTGGAGGAAGAAGCCATGGATAATCTCTGGCTAGAGCTGCCGTGGTGGTATTAGAGCGTGACGCTGCAGCGGGACGAGGGTCTTATATATACCTCTGCTCCCTTCTCCGTCCAGACGGATTTTGCCCTGTAAGCAAATCCACATTTCGTCCGTGACCGCACAAAATCCGTCTGCCCTACTGCCACCGAAAAGTGTCTTCCTGCCGCTATCTGCCCGCATAGAAGATGGCGAAGCCAGCCCCTTTTCGACGTCAACCGGGAGCAAAGGTATAACACACTAGACTTTCCGAGGGAAAGTCGTGTGCCAACAGGGATGCTGTTCGCCCCTATTGGAAACCCAGAGCCAAGGGGATATTCCCCTTTGGATACCCCTTATTTTCTCCGCCTATGAACCATACAAACCTACCCTGGCTTGTATATTCATAATCTCCGAAAACACAAAACGCTGTAACTTTCATTCCAAAAATAAAAGCCGCAGCGTTTTGTGTATAGTTGTTATGACTTCCCTCGCACACCAACCATAAATCTTAAAACTACTTTTTGCCGGTAATAGTCGGTAGCTTTGTAGCCTTCACATTGGCACCCAAGATTACTACTCCCAACAGCAATGCCCCACCAACTAACGACGCACCGTACTTTATAATTCCTTCAAGAAAATCACAATTATCTTTATGTATGTCTGTAATCTTATCTGCGACCAGAATCATTTTATCCGTGATTTCCTTCTGTTGTTCTGGGGTTATACCATCCTGTTTAAGTAAAATACTTAGGTCATCCAGAATAGTTTTGTAAGCCATAACTGCATCTTTGCGGCTATCATCATTTCTTTGCAAAACCTTGTCGCACATCATATTGTATTGTTCAATCATGTTACGGGAGGATTCCTCATACGCCGGGAACTGATTGATAATAGCAATCGCAACATCCTTATCCATGTGTGGTATCAAGGATGCGAACTCCATAATTTTATCTTTCGATAGATTTCTGAAAGTGTCGATTTGCAAAGCTTTCTTTACTTCGGCCTCTGACACAAGATACTGTGGCATAATCTGTTTCCTCCCTCTAAACTTACCGCCCTGTTACAGAGACTGGCTCTAAATAGAACACTCCACTATTACTGTTAAAAGACACAACTTCTGCAACAATGCGAACATTCAGACCAACGCTTACTGTGTCTAAGTCTGTGTTCAGATCGTAATAGTTCACATCCTCAAATTTGAAGGACGGTCCAATTTGATGGTCGGGGTCATAATCACCAGCACTCACAAGATAATCAAATCTTGTGTTGTAATCTCCATGTTTCGTGCAGTAGTCTATTCTGCCATCAAATTCGATGATTCTCCCCTTATACTTCGTAGCAAAAGCGGAATATGAGTCATCAATCTCCGCTTTATTAGAGAGCATTGCTGCAAGATCAGGACAATTCTCCACGGTAAGATTTTCTGCTGGCTCAGTGGTAGGTCCCTCTGTAGCGCTTGAAACCTCACTTTCAGTGGGCTTATTCGGATCATCTTCCTCTGGCATATGATATGTAATCACGATGGCTACATCTTTTTTGAATATGTCTCCCTGCTCAAACTCGGTGTTGCCACCAACGGATACGCTATCTACTTCGCCTTCTTCGGTCCACCCGATCACAATATCATATAGAATTTCAAAAGAAATATTGGTAAATCCAGCCTCTGAAAGTTCCGTTTGCACATCCGTGTAGTTTTCATATTTGTATGAGGAAGCAGACCGAGGAATAGCAGCCTCATCTTCACCGTGCGCTAAACCGGTGCCTTGAATGGTTTCCACATTGATCTGTGAGCTGGTACAGGAAATCTTGTATTTGAGGGATTCATCCTGATGAATGTCTATAGAAACCCCACCTGTTACCTCATCATCTTCTGCACTCACAAATTTAACCTCATAAACATCCTTGGTCAGATTCAGGTTATAGGTTTCGGTAGTCCCATGGCTAACAGTCCCTTGCATGGAATCATTAACGTAAACATCAACATCATATTTGCTGAACAGCAGATTCTCCACACACTCAATTTCCAAAGATACCGCATATTCTGGCTCATCTATGGAAATAGAAATCACACCATTGCCTTGATACGATACAGACAGTTTGTAGCCCTCGCTGTTTTCGGCAGAATAGGACTCGTCATAATCGCTGGCATCAATATTAAATCCCGCAGCAGAACATGCCTCCACATAAGCGTTAAATTCTTCAATCGGAGTGTTGCTTACATAGGCTGCAAACCCTTTTTCGTCGTCCCGAGTAATTTCTCCTGTTGTTGATTTGGGAACAGGTAGCATACTTGCAATCACGCTATCGGGCCATTCAAGCGTTCCGTATTCCTCAGCGGCATCTACATTGATACTCATTTTGCTGTCATTTTCATCATAATACAGTGACAACTTATACCCATCAGCGTTATAGGCGTAATAAGACAGATCAGACCGGTCTGCTTCAACTGTAAAGCCCTTTTCCTCGCAAGCATCAACATACTTACTGTAGTCTCCTGTGTTGGTTTTATACACATACAAAGACAGGTGCGTCTCAGAGTTGGCTAAAATTTCCCCTAAATGGGATTTTGGTTCGGGAATAACATCTGCAAGCAAAATGTCGGACCATGCAAACTTCTCAGCATCACCATAATCCGTTCCAAACAGGCTCACATACGGCACTAAAAGCACTGCGGCAAGCGCAAGAGCTATTATGTGAAGCCACCTCTTGGGGGCTTTGATTATTTGCTTCTTTATCAGCACCGCAACTACAGTTAAGACGATTTGTAAAATTGCAATGATACCAGCCGCAGTCTTTCCAAATAAGAACGCTACAAGGCATAACAAGACAAACGCAATCATTGCAACTGTAGTAATTTTGCCGTATGGACTCAATTTGTGCCATTTTTCAGATGTCTTGTCTTTCATTTTATCAGCTACAGATTTGGGTGCATCTGATTTTTTAACCTCAGCTTTAACTGGCTCGTTTTGAGGAATGTCAGGAATGGTTTCATCTTCCTCAATGATAGGCGGGGTCGTCGTTTCTTCAATCTTGTTTCCGCAGTATGAGCAAAACCTTGTATCATCGGACAGCTCTGCCCCACACTTTGAACATTTAAGCATTTTTCTACTCTCCTTTATTCTTCGGGAATCGGCGGAATCGTACTGAATAATCCTTTCAGTTCATCTAACGCTATTGCTTTTTCCCACTGTGCCATACCGCTTTTCCATACCAAGCTATCCTCGGTCAGCTGCCCGTTTGTGGCCATCTGTACAAGAGCGGACATATCAAATGGCCCGGCGGCCTGCCCGTTGATTGCCACATGATAAGAAACAGTCGGAAGCGGCGGAGGAATCATTCCCGGCTGAGCGGCTTGTCCCATGCCGCCCATCATGTTGTTCATGGCTCCGGCGATATTCTGGCCTACCGCTCCTCCAACGGCCATGCTTGCCATCATAGCCGCCATATTAAAGCCACTGCCATCACCGCCGCCACCCAAGTTGATATCTCCGGCTCCATTTGCTCCCATCTGGCCCAGAGCTTGCGCTCCCGCAACACCGACCTCTGCCTGCTTCTCCACTTGGAAAGCACCGATGTTGGCTGTTTGTGTCTGCTTGTGCATAGCATACTGGCCTTCCTCACGCTGGATGCGAAGCTGCTCCACATAGTCCTGCGTTTCCGCTTCAATCCTGGTTGCGGTAATGTCTTTCGTAACAGACATGAGCTGACGATATCCCTCGCTGCTCTTGTCAATCTCAATAGCTCCAATGTCAACACCGGAAACAAGGACACCAAAACCTTCTTTGAGCCGTTCGCTGATGTCATACTCTACGACATCATTGATTTGCGCTGTTTTGGTTTCAATTTGAATGACAGGAATATTATTGGCTGCCGGAGCGTTGGCCACAGTATCTTTCACATAACGGCTGACTGCATCTCGGATTTGCTTCTGAAAATCGTCAAGGCGGAAGTTATTCAGCCTATGGAGCCTGATAAACTCCCTATAATCAGCAATACGGAAGCTAACCGTGCCTCTAACCGCCACAGGCACTCCAAAGTCCGCAAACCGGGGATCATAGATATCAAAGAACGGGACACCAAATTTAACCTGAATGATTTGGGCAAGATTGATGAAATATACCTCTGCTTGGAACGGTGTGCCGCCGTCATAGGCTAAGCCGATAATACTGGCTAAAACCGGCAGGTTTTCTGTTTTGATAATTTCGTCGTAGGATCCCTCTATGTAGTCCTGCATCACACCGTTCTTCTGGTTATATACAAAGACTGCAACTTCGCCATCCTTCACACGGAGTGAAGAGCCCCAGCGAATGGCGTTTTCCCGATTGTTATTCCCAGACTGCACTCCCGCCGGATGCCATTTCCAGATAAGATAGGACGGCTCGTCGCAGCGTATCTCGTCCATAAAGCCGCCTCTGCGATTTTTCTTATCGAATAATCCCATTTATATCCCTCCTCAATATCTTTTTGAATAGTATCAAATGATTATTTTCGCATCAATGCTAAACTCATCATCTTCTGAAAACTCTGTATTTCCTGCTACGCTAATTCCCTTGATAGCACAATCTGTATCAAGGAGACCTTTTCTTTTCTGGCTTAAGGACAACGTTTCTGAAACCACGAGCCTTCAAGTATTGCGCTATATCATAATGATTGCCTGTACATTCATCCGCATCCTTACCGATTGAAATAACATAGTTATTTGAACGAGGAGGATGGCTGGATTCCGATCCTTTGCTTATTTCTTTTTATTGTCATTATTAATCATGGTAAATAAGCCAATATACATCGCCACAAGGAAAGCTCCAACACCAATATAACTAAGCGTTTCGGTGCTGAGCCCCATATCTATCAACACGAAAAAAAGTCCTACAATGCAAAAGAGTATCGCCCAGACATAGCCTGAACCAAACACCTTTTTATAGGTGTTCATTTTTCGCTCATGCTGAATGTGTTTGCTTCGATTTTGTTTAGCCGAAGATAAGGCTTCTGTTCGTTTCATATAGATTCCATGAATTTTATTCCACACAGTAGTTCCATCGAATAACAGCTCAGCCTTTTCGTGTGTTTGTTCGAGCTTTGCTAACCACGCATTAGACAATCGAATTTCATCGGTCAACTCGCCTCCTACATTATAAGCATCCAAGTCGATATTCATAGCTGCCAACACAGCAAATTCTAGAATATCCTCCTGTGCATTAGGGATTGCAAAAGTCTTGATTAAGTCAATTTTTCTGTCAACAGAATCTGCCTGTTCAAATTTTAATTCAAACTCTTTTACAGATATTGTTGCATGGGAGTTGCGGCGATCATAACCACACGCATTACATTTTATTTCAAACGGCTCAATAATATTGCCGCAATTAGGGCATTTATGTACTTCACCGTCATATACGGTTTTTCTCTTGGTTCGAGGATCTTCCTGCGCTGGTTCTGATTTAGGCTGTTTTTCTTCTACTTTTGAATCTGTAAATGCAGAAGTGTTTCCTGTGGACTGTTGCCCTTGCACCACACACTCACCGCAATTTTTACAAAAACGAGCACCCTCATCTAATTTAGTGCCGCAATAAGGGCAAAACTGTATTTTCACTCTCTCGTACCTCCAAAGTGTTATTGGTCAAATCATTACTCTATTTCTACCCGAACTGCATCACATATATCTCCGATATTACAATCCAAATACTCGCAAATTCGCAAAAGAACAGAAAGTGCTACTTCTTCATTTTTCCGAAGCTTTGTCATCGTACCAGTTGCGATATTCAAATCCTTCCTAAGCGTTGCAGGTGTAATATCTTTTTCAATGAGCAGTATCCATAACTTTTTATAACTAATTTTCATAGCACACTCTTTCTGAATTCAGCTTTTTGTCCTCACGATATTAGTATATAGTTGTTTTCCAGAGAAATCAAGATAATAATTCAATTATAAATTACTTTTTCGCAACTTCTTGCGATTATTGCACAAAAAAACACCTATCCAGAGGAATTTTCCCCCGGATAGGCGTACCATTATTCTCATACAACGAGAAAAAGCGACAACTATCAAATCATCTCAAAGAACTTTAATGCCTCTGTAATCGCCACTTCCTTTTCAGGCGGGCATTTAGGCTGTTTAGAGTTTGCCGACTTCGGTTTATTATAATTCTCATGCTCTATGATCCCGCACTTCTGCTTGACCTGCGCGATATAGAGATTGCTAACCTTCAATCCAGTATGTTCTAGCACATACCCCTTGATTTCTTCATAGCTGGCTTTCTTCTCCGCCGTCGTCAAATCCAGCTCGTCCATCTTGATTTCCACTTCGATATGGTGGTCGACATTAAGTTTGGACAATAAACACACCGTCTCCACATGCACCCCCTGCGGAAACATATCGCACACCGCCACTCTCTTCACTTCATACTTCTCCGCGCACAGCCGCTTTAAATCCCTGGCCAGGGTAGCCGAATCGCAGCTCACATACACAATCCTCTCCGGATTCATCTTCAGCATGGTCTCCAACAGTGCCTCATCGCAGCCCTTTCTCGGCGGATCTACCACAATCACATCGGCAGAGACACCTTCCTCCTCATATTTCCGCGGAAGCACATCTTCTGCCTTTCCCACATAAAATTCCGCATTTGCAATTCCGTTTCTTTCCGCATTTTTCTTCGCATCTTCAATAGCCGCAGGTACAATCTCCACACCGTAAACCTGCTTGGCCTTCTGTGCCAGAAAAAGAGAAATCGTTCCAATTCCGCAGTACAAATCCCACACAATTTCCTTCCCGGTAAGCCCCGCATACTCCAAGGCCGTGTTGTACAGCTTCTCCGTCTGCACCGGATTCACCTGATAAAAGGAAAGGGGAGAAATCCGATACTGCACTTCTCCAATATAATCTGAGATGTAGTCCTGACCCCACAGCTTCACAATTTTATTGCCTAAAATCACATTATTTCTCTTCTTATTCACATTAAATGTAATGCTGGTCATGCCGGAAATTTTCTGCAGCCGCGCAGTCAGCTTGTCCGCTTTCGGCAAAGCGTCTCCGTTAATAACCAGGCAGACCATAATTTCCCCTGTCTTAAAGCCGCAGCGGATAAGGACATGGCGAACCAGTCCAGTACCGGAAACCTCATCGTAAGGCTCTATGTGATTTTCTTTCATGTAAGCCAGAACTTCCTCCAGAATCTGCTCATTCACTTCTGTACCCAGATAGCAGTTTCTATTGGAAATAATGGAATGGGTTCTGCCTGCGTAAAAGCCGGTAATGATTTCCCCGTCTTTATTTTTGCCCACAGGAAACTGGGCTTTGTTTCTGTACCTCCAGGGTTCTTCCATACCAATCACCTGCTCAATACAGATATTTTCAAAGCCTCCGATTCTCTCCAGATTGCCCTTCACCTTATTTTTCTTAAATTCCAGCTGCTTCTCATAAGAAAGAAACTGCAGCTGACAGCCCCCGCAGGCTCTGGCCGCAGGACAGCGGGGCTTTACACGGTCTTTGGAGGTTTCCAGCACTTTCATCAGTCGAGCATAGCCGTAGTTCTTTTTCATTTTCATAATCTTGGCTTCTATCTTATCGCCAATCACGGTATCTTTCACGAAAAGCGTATAGCCGTCCGCCTTTCCGATACCCTCTCCGTCGTGTCCCATATCTTCTATATAAAGTGTTACCGTATCATTCTTCTTAAATTCCATGGACGCCGCCTTCCTGCTCACAGCTGGATTTTCTGAAATTGGATTCAAAGAGACGGTTGTAACCAATCCATTCTTTCTGCTGCCCTGCTGACGCAAACATTTCAGTCAGGGTTTCCATCTTCGCGTCTGTATTGTCCGCCAAATTCAGTGCCAGTGCTTCCGGCAGTGCCGGTTTCTTTGGCGAACCGTATTCCAATTCCCCGTGATGGGCCAGAATACAGTGCTTCAACTCACTTTCCAGCTTCTTTGGAAATCCGGGGATTTCTACTGCCTTATCATGGATTCTTTCTGCACCTATCATAATGTGTCCCAGAAGCTGTCCGTCATCTGTATAATCATTCATGGGAAATGGACTTAATTCTTCTGTTTTTCCGATATCATGCAACATGGCCGCAGTAAGAAGCAAATCCCGGTTCAAAATCGGATAGACCTTGCAGTAATAATCACACAGGCTGACCACGCTTAACGTATGCTCCAGCAGACCGCCGATAAAGCCGTGGTGCACACTTTTTGCCGCTGAATTGCCGCAAAATGACTTTGCGAAATCCTGATCTTCCTCAAAGAAGGAAACCAACAGCCGGTGCAGGTAAGGATTTTTCACACTTGCCACATAGCTTAACAGCCCTTCATACATAGAATCCACATTTTTGCTGCTCACTGGAAGATAATTGCCCGGCTCATACTCCCCCTCTGCGGCTTTGCGCACACGTTTGATACTCACCTGAAGGCTTCCCTGGAAAGAATTTACATCTCCCACCACGTCAATGTAATCCAGGCTGTCGAATTCGTCAATGCCCAGAGAATTCGGATCCCAGATTTTCGCGTCAATGGTACCTGTTTTATCCTGTAAAATCACGTTTTCATAAGGCTTTCCGTTCTTTGTTACTGCTGCCTGTTTATGTTTGCATAAATAAATTCCGGAAAGTTTTTCCCCTTCGTGAAGCTCGTTAATAAATTTCATTTTCATATCCTCTCTACCTTGTTTTTAATGTTACGTTAAAGGATACTTCTACATATCCTTCTGTTCCCTGGCGCATGGCCTTCACCTTTACGTTTTCCCCCGATTTGCAGGATTTTAACTGCTGCTGATACCCTTTTACTGTTTCTACTTTTTCACCATTCAGCTCTATAATCACATCTCCATTCTGAATTCCCACCTGCATAGCTGGAGAATCCACCTCTACCTTTTCTACGAAAATCCCCACCGGAATCCCCTTTTTTTCGGAAATTTCCGCAGTAATGTCCTCTCCCGTGATACCCAGATACACCATCTCCTTATTTTCATCAGAAAGTATCTGAATCAAATCCTTTATCTGGGAAATGGGCAGCCCGGTAATAAGGTTCCCGTTTTTCTCCCCGCCAAAGCCCTGGGCAATTATTCCCACAATTTCCCCCTCCAGATTTAAAATCACACCGCTGCCCTGACTGCTGCCTGTAATATCTGTAGTGAGAAGTCCATACTGCGCGTCCACCCCGGACACCTTATCTGAAGTAGAAGTCACAATTCCATAGCCAACAGAATCACTATACCCCATAGGACTTCCAATTGCAAGAACCGGTTCACCCAGCTTCAGATTGTAGGATTCACCCAGCGGTGCAACCACGATTTTTTCCTTTAAAGAACTATCCAGACCGGATTTGTCAACTTTCAGCACTGCCAGTCCTGTATTCTGATCTGACTTCTGGAATCTGGCATCTGTCACCGTGCCGTCACAGAATACAACCTGGATACGATCCACATTCTCCACAATCCGGTATTCCGTCAGTACAAAATAATTCTGCCCGCTCTCTGCCACCAGAATCCCCGAAATCTGCTCTTCGTAAGGCGTCTGAAACCAATCCTCATCATTTTTATTTCCAATTACCGTTACCATGGCTTTTTCCGCTTCATCCGCCGTGGCAAAAATATCCCCATACAGTTTCTTGTATTCCTCCGGGGTCATATCCTGTACCACAGGGGCAGACGTGTTCTCTCCGTCCTGACTTTCCTGCAGTTCCTCTTCCTGCACACCGTCTTCCCCATCTTTCTTTTCCTCTTCCTCCTGCTCTTCTCCTTGGGGAAACCTGACCTTGCTGGCATTCTTCTTTTCCAGGATTTTACCGGTCATAGCCGGCGCTGCCACGGAAAACACAACAGCTGCACCAAACCCGAACACAGCTCCCGAAACCAGAAGTTTTCCCACCTGCTTTGCCAGCTTCTTTCTGTTCCAAGGCTTCGCCTTAATCGTCTCCTTCAAAAATTCATAGGAGCTCTCTTCCTTTTTCTCCTGATTTGTTTGTCCCTCATTCTTTTTTTCGTCCATGTTCAACACTCCGCATTAGACTGTATTTTATATTATTATACCGAATGTTTATGAACTTTTTATGAAGATTACACAAAATTTTCTCTCCAGTCCCGCAAAAATTCCCCCTCAGAACCTTTTCTTTCTGCCTGTTTTCATGTAAAATAGGAAGCGAAATCTTAAAAACTGGATAAGGTGAATACTATGAATCAAAAAGCGTTAAAAACTTTAGAATACAATAAAATCACAGAACTTTTAGAAGGGTTTGCCTCTTCTTCTCTGGGAAAGGAACTTTGCCGGAAGCTGACACCTCTTGACAATCTGGCAGAAATCGAAGCCATGCAGCAGGAAACCGCAGACGCCCTTTCCCGTGTATACCAAAAAGGCTCCCTGTCCTTTAGCGGCGTCCGGGATATCCGGGGTTCCCTAAAGCGGCTGGAAATCGGCAGTACTCTGGGGACCGGGGAACTGCTCTCTATCTGCAGCCTTCTGGAAAACGCCAACCGGGCCAAAGCCTATTCCCGCAGAGAAACGGAAAACGATACCGAGGACTCCTTAGACCCTCTCTTTGAACTTCTGCAGCCTTTGACACCTCTGTCACTGGAAATCCGCCGCTGCATTCTCTCAGAAGAAGAGATTGCCGACGATGCCAGTGCAGGACTGAAACAGGTGCGCAGAGCCATGAAAAATACCAATGACAAAATCCACAGCCAGCTTTCTTCCTATGTAAACGGCAGTGCCAGAACCTACCTGCAGGACGCAGTGGTTACCATGCGAAACGGCCGCTACTGTATCCCCGTAAAGGCAGAGCACAAGGGACAGATTCCCGGCATGATACATGACCAGTCCTCCACCGGTTCTACGGTATTTGTAGAGCCCATGGCTATTGTCAAGCTGAACAACGAGCTGCGGGAACTGGAAATTCAGGAACAGACAGAAATCGAAAAGATTCTGGCTGGCCTTAGCGAAACAGCCGCAGAAAGTCTGGAAATGCTGGATGATGACTTAAAAGTCCTGACGCAACTGGATTTTATCTTTGCCAGAGCCCTTCTGGCTAAGGCTCAGAATGCAACGGAGCCTCTTTTCAACACAGAGGGCATTATTGACATAAAAAAAGGACGCCACCCTCTCATTGAAAAGCATAAAGTAGTTCCCATTGACATCCGTCTGGGGGAAACCTTTGACCTGCTGGTGGTAACCGGCCCCAACACGGGCGGTAAAACCGTTTCCTTAAAAACCGTGGGACTTCTGACCTTAATGGGACAGTCCGGACTCCACATTCCTGCCTTTGACCACTCCCGCCTCAGTGTTTTTCGGGAGGTTTACGCGGACATCGGGGATGAGCAGAGTATTGAGCAGTCTCTCAGTACCTTTTCCTCCCACATGACCAATGTGGTACGTTTTCTGGAAAAAGCAGACCGGGACTCTCTGGTGCTTTTCGACGAGCTTGGCGCCGGAACGGACCCTACTGAGGGTGCGGCTCTGGCCATTGCCATTCTTTCTCATCTTCACGCACAGGGAGTCCGCACCATGGCGACCACCCATTACAGCGAGCTGAAGGTCTATGCCCTTTCTACGTCGGGTGTGGAAAATGCCTCCTGTGAATTTGATGTAGAAACCCTGCGCCCCACTTACCGCCTGCTTATCGGCGTACCGGGAAAGAGTAATGCCTTTGCTATTTCCGGAAAACTGGGACTGCCGGATTATATTATTGAAAAAGCCAAAGAACAAATCAGTCAGGAGGACGAATCTTTTGAAGATGTGCTCACCTCTCTGGAAGAAAGCCGCCGGACTATCGAAAGCGAGCAGGCCGAAATCGCCCGGTACAAAGAAGAAATACAGACTTTGAAAGAACAGTTGGAAACCAAACAAGACAAGCTGGAACAGAGAAAAGACCGGATTCTCCAGGAAGCCAACGAAGAAGCCCACCGGATTTTACGGGAAGCCAAGGAATACGCGGATCAGACCATGAAAATTTTCAACAAAGCGGGTCAGGAATCCATGACAGCCAGAGAACTGGAGCAGAAGCGTTCCGAACTACGGAAGAAAATGGACAAAACCGCAAAGAAAATGGCTTTAAAGACACCGGAAAAGAAAAAATCTACCCTGACAGCCAAGGACGTATCTTTAGGAGACGCTGTAAAGGTGTTAAGTCTGAATGTCAAAGGCACGATCAGTTCCAAACCGGATGCCAAGGGCATGGTATTTGTCCAGATGGGTATTCTCCGTTCCAAAGTATCACTGTCTGATCTACAGCTGATTGACGAACCGGTAATCACCTCGCCTTCCCTGCAGCGTACCGGAGCCGGAAAGATTAAAATGAGCAAATCCGCCTCTGTGCGCACGGAAATCAACCTGCTTGGAAAAACCGTGGACGAAGCCGTTGCCGAACTGGACAAATATTTGGATGACGCCTACCTTGCACACTTAAGCAGTGTCCGGGTGGTGCACGGCAAGGGCACCGGCGCCCTCAGAAAAGGCGTACACAACTACTTAAGACGCCTGAAATACGTACAGGATTTCCATCTTGCAGAATTTGGAGAGGGAGACGCAGGCGTGACTATTGTAGAATTTAAAAAATAGAGGGGGACTGCAGCATGGCAGTAAAACAGAAAATTCTCATCGTAGACGATGACAACAATATTGCAGAGCTTATTTCTCTGTATCTCACCAAAGAATGTTTTGATACCAAAATTGTAAATGACGGGGAAGAAGCCTTAACTGCTTTTTCCGCCTTTGCCCCAAACCTGATTCTTCTGGATTTGATGCTGCCCGGTATGGACGGCTATCAGGTCTGCCGGGAAATCCGCCAGAAATCCAATGTTCCCATTATCATGCTCTCTGCCAAGGGTGAAATTTTCGATAAGGTGCTGGGACTGGAACTGGGGGCAGACGACTATATGATTAAACCCTTTGATTCCAAAGAACTGGTGGCCAGAGTGAAGGCCGTGCTTCGGCGTTATCAGCCCAATGTGGCGCCCTCCACCCAGCCTTCCGGAAAATATGTGGAATACCCGGATCTGGCTATTAACCTGACTAATTATTCTGTTATCTACTATGGAAACCAACTGGATATGCCGCCAAAGGAGCTGGAACTTCTGTATTTTCTGGCTTCCTCACCCAATCAGGTCTTTACCAGAGAACAGCTTTTAGACCACATCTGGGGATACGAATACATTGGAGACACCCGCACTGTGGACGTGCATATCAAACGTCTCCGGGAAAAAATCAAAGACCACCCCTCCTGGTCTATTGCCACGGTCTGGGGTATCGGATATAAATTCGAGGTCAAAAACAAATGAAAAAATTTCTCTATGTAAAATATGTGCTTGCCATTATCATTCTGGGATTGTTGGGTTTCTGCACCATTTATTTTGTGGGAAACCGTCAAGTGCAGAAACATCTGGAATCCGTGTACAGCGGAGAACTGTATCGGGAAGCCACCACCATTGCCCAGAGCCGTGATGTGCGGTATTTCCAAAATAGCGAGGAACACGACAGCCAGCTGTATGAAAATCTGTGTACCCTGGCCTCTTACCGCCACTGTGATGTCTGGATTATCAACCCTAAAGGGGAAATTCTGCTGAATACCGCTTCGGAACTAAAAACAGAGAATTTCCCCATAATTGCAGGCTTTAATCCCGGAACAGCCAGCGGTTCCTACTACCAGACCGGGGATTTTTTTCACCAGTTCAACGAACCGCATTTAAGCGTCATGGTGCCTGTCACCAGAAATATGTCTGTGGAGAGTTATATAGTCATGCATCTTCCCATGAGTGTCCTGCAGGAACAGCATGACGCTCTGATGAATATGATCTACATTCTTTTTCTCCTGTTTCTTTTGATTATGATGGCTATTATTCCGGTATTTTCCCTCATGATTTACCGTCCCCTTCGGAAAATCATACAGGGGGCGGATGCCTTTGCTGCGGGAAATCTGAAATACAACATTCCACTGGAGAAAGAGGACGAACTGGGGTATCTGGCCGGGACACTGAACTACATGTCCGACGAACTGGACATGACGGGAAACTATCAGCGCAAATTCATTGCCAATGTCTCCCACGATTTCCGATCACCCCTGACCTCCATCAAAGGCTATACAGAGGCTATTTTAGACGGCACCGTTCCGCCGGAAATGCAGGACAAATACCTGAAAATCGTGGTGCATGAAACCGATCGACTCTACAAGCTGACCCAGAGTCTCCTGACCTTGAACAATCTGGATGAAAAAGGACGGCAGTTGGATTATGTGGATTTTGACATTAACAGTATTATTAAAAGCACCGCCGAATCCTTTGAGGGCACGTGCAGGCAAAAACGGATTTCCATCGAACTTCTGCTGACCGGGCAGACCCTGTTTGTACGGGCCGACATGGGACAGATTCAGCAGGTACTTTATAACCTCATTGACAATGCCATTAAATTCAGCCCGGAGGATTCTGTAATCAAAGTGGAATCTTCCCTAAAATACGACACGGTTTTCATTTCTGTTAAGGACAAGGGCTGTGGCATTCCCAAAACCAGTCTGGGGAAAATCTGGGACCGTTTTTATAAAATTGATTCTTCCCGTGGCAAAGACCGCAAAGGCACTGGGCTTGGGCTTGCCATTGTAAAGGAAATCATCAACTCCCACAAGCAGAACATTAATGTCATCAGCACCGAAGGCGTGGGGACAGAATTTATTTTTACTCTGCAAAAAAGCACAGAAGAGCGATAGCCTTGCTCCCCTGTGCCTTTCTTCTATTTTATTTCCATTTATATTTCGTCAGATGTCCTTCCAGACACATATGGTCAAAATGGTTCTGGCGCAGAGCTTCATACAGCACAATCGCCACCGAATTGCTGAGATTTAAAGAGCGAATCTCTCCTATCATAGGAATACGGATAGCCGTCTCCTGGTTTTCCAGCAGAATCTCTTCCGGGATTCCCGCACTCTCCTTTCCAAACATAATGTAGCAGTCCTCCTCATACTGGACATCCACATAAGTTTTAGGCGCTTTGGTGGTTGCCATGTAGATTTTGGCGCCGGGATTTTTATCCAGAAAATCCTGATAGTTTACATAAGTTTTTACATCCAAATCCTTCCAGTAATCCATACCCGCTCTCTTAATGGCCTTTTCGTTCAACTTAAAGCCCAATGGTTCGATTAAATGAAGACGGGTACCTGTTGCCACACAGGTTCTTCCGATATTTCCCGTATTAGCGGGAATCTCCGGCTCAAATAACACAATATTCAGCTTTGCCATTTCTTATTCCTCAATCCTTCTGATAGATTTTGTACAATTCGTCACTCTGGGGCTTGTCCAGATATCGGATTTCTTCTCCATTTCTCAAAATCCGCTCTTTTCCCGCCGTAGCCTTTCCCACCACTGCCGCAGAAATTCCCGCCTGATTCAATTTCCTTACCAGACCATGTCCGTCCTGAGCCGCTATCATCATTGAACCGCTGGACATGAGAATATAGGGATTCAGCCCCAGCACTTCGCAGATCTCCACCGTTTCCTGGCGAATAGGTATTTTCTTTAAATCAATATCCAGTCCCACATCTGAGCCTGAAGCCATTTCCCACAAAGCGCCGAACACACCGCCCTCTGTAATGTCATGCATGGCAGAAACGCCCCATGCGCTGGCAATCTTTGCCTCCGGCAGCACCGAAAGATATTGGTCAAACCCTTTGGCCGTATCCACAAACAGCGGAGCAAACCGTTCCAAAAGCAGGTTTTCCTTTTCCTTAGCTGCAATAGAGGTGCCTTCCAATCCTATCCATTTGGTAATCATAATGTCCTGTCCCGGCTTTATGCCTCCAGAATCCATCATTTTTTCCTTCTTCATCCTGCCCACGCCGGTAAGGGAAAGCAGCGGTTGTTTTACCACATCGGTAATCTCTGTATGGCCGCCCATAATTTCCATATTCAGTTCCCTGCAGGTGGATTCCACCCCTCGCATAATTTCTTTCAGGTCTCTCTCTTCTGTCTCCGGCGGCAGCAAAATGGTGAGCATAATGCCCACTGGCTCTGCCCCGGCAGCTGCCAAATCATTGGCAGTAATATAAACACTGTGTTTCCCCATATCCTTTGTGGTACCGGTAATAGGGTCGGAGGAAAACACATAAACTTCTCCTTCCCTGGGCTCCATCACCGCACAGTCACGACCTACAGCCGGTCCTGCCAGGATTTCTTCTCTTCTATGTCCAACTTCTCTTAAAACGGAACGAATCAGCATTGGTTCCGGCAGTTTCCCTATTTTCATAGTCTGTCCCTCCGCCTGTTCTTATAAAGCATACGCTATCATGGGAAGCACCATAGCCAGAATCATAAACACTGCCAGAATCCCTGCAACTATCTGTTTTTTCCTGGAATTTTTTTTATTCATAATCCTTTACCTCTCTATCTTTCCATAAGTGCCTAAAATCGTATCAATAAGCCTGGAAGCTTCATTCTTTGTCAGACTCTCCGCCTCCACATTCAGGTCTATTCTATGATATTTTATCAAATCCTGCAAGTATCGTTTTTGCGCCGGAGTTATAGGCCCCTGCTTTTTCACCTTATAGAAAAGAGAAGCTGGACAAAAAAGTTCAGGATGCTGTTCTTCATACTCCTGCCGCAGCCTCTCATAAAGTTTATAAGTAGTACGGGCATCCTCTAAAGCCCTGTGAGCATCCTCCTGTGGGATTTGGTAGTGTACCCGCAGGTTCTGCAGACTTCTGCTGGGCAAATCCGGCAGCAGAATCCTGGACAGCTTCAGCGTATCCATGCCTTCTTTCTCAAAGTCCATATCCAGATTGACTGCATTGTGCTTCACAAAACTGTAGTCAAACATCAGGTTATGCCCCAGAAGCGGCAGATTCTCACAAAACTCCAGAAGCCCCTCCAGCGCCTCCCGTACATACGGCTTTCCCTGCACCATTTCATTTGAGATACCCGTAAGAGCCGTAATTCTCTCCGGTATCTCCATTCGAGGATTCACCAGTGTGGCATACTCTCCTGTCACAACACCGTCCTGTACCTTCACGGCGCCGATTTCAATAATTCTGTCTTTTCTCGGTTCCAAACCTGTAGTTTCCAAATCCAGTGTCACATATGCTCTCATGCTTTTTTCCTGCTTTTCTTCTGTTTTTCTTTGTATTCCCTGCAATACTCTGTGAGAAAACACTCCTCACATTTTGGCGACCTGGCAAAGCAAATCTGGCGTCCAAAGGTAATAATCTGAATGTTATAGAGAATCCAGTGGTCCTTTGGCAGAACCTTCATCAGTTCCATTTCCACTTTTTCCGGGTCCTCTTCCTTCGTCAGTCCCAGCCGCTTGGAAATCCGCTTTACGTGGGTATCCACCACCACACTTGGCTCATGAAAAATATTTCCCCGGATGACATTGGCCGTCTTCCTTCCCACACCGGGAAGGCTGGTCAAATCTTCCAGACTGCGTGGAACCTCCCCGTTGTATACCTGACAGATTCTCTGGGCGCAGCCAATGATGTTCTTTGCCTTATTGTGGTAAAATCCCGTAGGCTTAATATCCTGCTCCAACTCCTTTAAATCCGCTTTTGCAAAAGCCTCCATATCCGGATATTTCACAAACAAATCTTTTGTGACAATGTTCACTCTGGCGTCCGTGCACTGGGCGCTTAACATGGTGGCAATCAAAAGCTGTCCCGGATTTTCGTGATTCAGATAGCATTTGTATTCTCTGGTATAGGCCTCATCCAGCTTCTCCAGAATTTCCTTTGTCCTTTTTGTCATACGTCCTCCTCTATCTGCATAAACTCCACAGCACAGACTCTGGCGTCATGGGTCAGGGGGCTGCGCTCTTTATAGTCGAATAAAACCGGATACTGCCCTTTCTCCCGTTTTTGGCCCAACACATCATAAGTAAAGACCTCCAGATGTGTCATTTTTTCTAACTGCCTTGCCTGATATCCCCCATACTGCCTCAAAAGCCTAGGTTCTTTTGCCTCATTCCGGTAAAAGTTCTGTATCTGCTCTTTGTAACACTTCTGTTCTCCTGCCCACACAGGTCTGGTCTTTAGATTTTCTCTTACATACAGATCAAAAACCATTTGTTCCCGGAAATATACCAAGTCTTCCATTCCCTGTTCTTCTAAAAATTCCAGGAGAATTTCATATCTCCGGATTCTGGTATGGGAAATACCGAAATAGCCCTTTTTCTCATAAAAATCTGCCAGCGCTTCATACATGGCAAAGACATCTGAAAATTCTTTTTCCACAGCCTCTATGGTACGGGCAAACTGTCCGCTGTTATAATACACCTCTACCATGTCCTCAATGCCTTTCAGACGGCAGATTTCTCCATAAGACAGCCAGTTGGTGGAAAGCACCTCATAGGGCTCTCTCTGTTTGTACACACAGCCATACTCTTTCCGCTTCTCATGCATATAAGAGCCTTTCAGAATCTTCAGAAATCCCAGCTGGAGCTGCTGAGGCCTCAATCCATAGACGCCATTAAAGGATTTCCGGAAACTGTCATACCCTTCCAACGGAAGCCCCGCAATCAGATCCAGATGTTGGTGCACATTGTTTCCGGCCTGCACCTGTCTTACTTTTTGGGAAATTTTATCAAAACTGGTCTTTCTTCGGATTTCCCTTATGGTGTCCTCATTGGTGGACTGTACCCCGATTTCCAACTGAATCAGTCCCGGACGCATGGTGTGTATCAAGGCAATTTCCTCTTCCGTCAGCAAATCTGCCGCAATTTCAAAGTGAAAATTCGTCGCCTGATTGTCATGCTCCTGAATATAACGCCAGATTTCCAGCGCATGCTCCTTATTGCAATTAAATGTCCGATCTACAAACTTTACCTGAGGCACCTGATTATCCAGAAAAAACTGCAGCTCCTGTTTCACCAGTTCCGTACTCCGAAAACGCAGCTTTTTATCTATAGAAGAAAGACAGTAACTGCAGGAAAAGGGACACCCTCTGCTGCTCTCATAGTATATAATCCGATGATTAAAAAGTTCCATATCTTCGTAGGGAAACACCAGCGTATCCATATCCACAATGGACCTTGGCGCCGTTCTCCGTATCTCTTGGCCCTTTCGGAAAACAATACCGTCTATCTTTTCCAGCTCCGTCCCTTTTTCTGTGTTTTTCTCCAAGTCTACATAATATTGTGTCAATTCCCGGAAAGTTTCCTCTCCTTCTCCACACATCACGCCGAAAACCTGCGGCATTTTTTCCAGGAACTGCTCTGCGTCGTAAGACACCTCCGGACCGCCTGCCCAAATCACCGTGTCCGGCAGAATTTTCTTCGCATCACGAATCAGTTCCTTTACAAAAGAAATATTCCAGATATAACAGGAAAAACACAAAATCTCAGGTTTTTTCCGGTACAAATCTTTTAAAATCTCATCTTCCTGCTGATTGATGGTATATTCCGCCAGCTCTATGTGTTCTGCAAATGCTCTGCAGTATGCCTTCATACTGTATACTGCAAGATTGGAATGAATATATTTGGCATTAACAGCTGCCAAAAGAAGCTTCATAATTTTTCCTCCTCTATCCGAAAAGAGCCGATGCATGAAACACGCAGCAGCCCCTTTTTTCTTTCTCTATTTCTTTTACATATCTGGATTTTTCCTGTTGTTCCTCTTCTTCAAATCCCCATACTGTCATTTTTCAAACTGTATTTATATTATCACAATTTATGAGAAAATCCAAGGAAAAACCTTTACACTACACCGTATACTTCTTGCACAAAAAGAGCGCTGTTCCTGTAAAGATTGGGAAGAATTCTGTCTCTTCTTCTCTTCTGGGACAGCGCATATATTTACATAGATTTCCGCTCTGCAATTTCCGCCATCTTAGCAGAATTCAGACGGGTATCTCCGTGTACACGGCTATAGGAAAGGTAGCCGTTCATACGGTCAATTTTTGTCAGATTCTTGGAACCGCATACCGGACACACATCCATTTCCAACTCCTCATGACCACAGTCATCACAGTAAGCCAGAGACAGATTGACGCCCTCATAATAGCCCAAATCCATAGCTCTGCGCACCAATGCCCGAATGGCGTCTACATTGTATCCAATGGGATAGCGCACATACTGGATTTTTCCGCCATTACAGAGTTCCCAGAATCTCCCCTCGCAGTCCTGCTTCTCAATAGGAGTCATTTCCTCTGTCACATGGCAGTGGAAGCTGTTGCTCACATACGGACGGTCAGAAACACCCTCCACAATACCGTACATTTTTCTGAACTGCTCTACCTGAAGGCCGCAGAGGCTCTCTGCCGGAGTTCCGTAAATGGCATACAGATTGCCGTCCTCATATTTGTACTGCTCTACTTTCTTATTGATATACTGCAGCACCTCAAGGGCAAACTTGCCGTCCTCGCGAATGGATTTGCCGTTGTAAAGCTCCTGAAGTTCATTTAATGCCGTAATACCAAAAGAGGCAGTCATTGGCTTTAAAAGCGGTTTAATCTTGTCCGAAGGTTTTAAGTTGCCGCCATAAAAACCACCCTCGCAGTAAGCCAGCGGATTTGTGGACGCTTTCATTTCACCCAGATAATCGTAAGTACGAATATGCAGGTGGCGAATCATTTCCAGATAGAAATCCAGCACCTCGTAGAAATCCTTATTCTCGGCTCTGGCCTTTGCCAGAATCATAGGCAGATGAAGGCTGACTGCGCCCACATTAAACCGTCCCACAAATACAGGAACATCCTTATCGTCTGCCGGAGTCATGCCGCCTCTTTCGTACCAAGGGCTTAAAAAAGCTCTGCAGCCCATAGGACTGATAACCTTTCCGTATCTTTTATACATACTGGAAATATAGCCCTTGCCGCTTAATGAAAGCCAGTCGGGATACATGGTTTTGGCAGAACAGGAAATTCCTGCCTCAAACACATCCTCCCCTTCTTTGCCCTCTCCATGAAGGTTCTCATCATAGAGGAACACAATCTTTGGAAACAGCACCGGCTTTTTGTGACCTTCTTTTCCCTGTCCGCCCTTGTGGACCTCCAGAAGAGAAATACTGCACATTTTCTCAAATTTCTTCATACCCAGTCCCAGAGTCACAGTAACAAAAGGATAATCTCCTCTGGAAGACCCCACAGTATTCAGCTTATACTCAATTCCCTGCCAGCCCTGGTCAAAGTCTCTCTTTACCTTATCCACCGCATACTGCTCGGCTCTCTCTTCTGCCAGTCCCCAGTCCGGGTCTACATAAGTAAGAAATTCTTCCTTATATTTTTTGTAGCTTTTTTCCGCATAAGGGGCCAGAATCTTGTCCACTTCGGGCACGGTAAAGCCGCCGTACTGCTGAGCTGCCGTACTGAGTACAATATCTCCCATAACGTCAAAAGCCGTATCCAGGGTCTTCGGCTCATTGTACCACACATTTCCCATTTCAAAGCCGCCTCTTAACACATTAGCCACGTCAAAGAGACAGCAGTTCATGGTATCCAGACGGGCAGACTGGTCATGAATATAAATATACCCGTCCTTACAAGCCTGCAGTTCATTGCGGTTCATAAAGAATTTGCGGTACAGTTCTTTATTCAGTTCATTGAAAATCAAGCTGCGCTTGGTAGCCACCAGTGCGCTGTCCGTATTGGCATTGCTCTTGTCCCCAATGTAGCGGATGGACTGGCTCTTGGTATACACTTCATCCATCATATGAATAAAGTCATGCTTATAATTGCGATAATCTCTGTAGCTCTTTGCAACAGATGGATTGACTTCCTCCAGAGCCCCCTCCACAATATTGTGCATATCCTGAATGGAAATCTCTTCTTTATCCAGAGAATCCGCCTTTTCCTGGGCATAGCGGCAGATAAATTTCACCTCATCCTCTTTGAAATTATACATAATTCTGGATGCGGATTTGTTCACTGCCCTGACGATTTTCTGAACATCAAAATCCTCTTTCGTACCATCTTTCTTAACTACATACATCATCACTTTCACCTCATACATTTTCAAACACTATATCTGGTATAGTATAATATTTTTTACTTTTTATCTCACAACATTTTGTATTCCACAGTATATCACTTTTCACACAGGAAAGAAAGTGGGAATATTGCACAATTCTGTACTAATATTCTCCACTTTCCTTTCTTAATCCAGTATTCAACATACTTCGACAAACTCCCGTGTGACAAAAAAAATTTTCTTTTCCCGATTTTCTCCTTTTTTTCGTTTTATGGAAACCGGTTTTCGGCACAGCATTATTGAAAGTGCACAATTTCGTTTTTGTCAAGTGGTACTTTCCATTTTTTCTGGTAATATTTCGTTTATCTGGTAACGCTTCACAGCAGAATATACCCCCAGGGCATGGAAATCCCCAGAACAGAAGCACCCACTGCAGAGCCCAGGATAGAGCAAAGACACATCACGCTCACGTCCAGAATCAGCCCGAACCGAACCGCCATAGGTATGATCTTTTTCTCCCGTTTCTGTTATTTAAAGCTGGATTTCTCCGTCAAATACCACCTGAGCGGGGCCAGTCATGTAAACCAGATTTTCTGCTCTATCCCAGGCAATCTTCAAATCTCCACCCAAAAGCTTTACAGTGACCTCATCCTCCGTATAGCCGTTTAAAGCGCAGGCAACGGCCACAGCACAGGCTCCGGTTCCGCAGGCCAGAGTTTCTCCGCTGCCTCTCTCCCAAACCCGCATTTCCACGGTTTTGCGGTCCAGAACACGGACAAATTCCGTATTTACACTCTCCGGAAAGGCCTGGTGCTTTTCAAAGTCCGGTCCCACCTTCTCAATCTCCAGGTTCTGCACATCCTCCACAAACACGACTGCATGGGGATTTCCCATAGATACTGCGGTGACCTCATAAATATTTTCTCCTACGTTTAAAGGTCTGGCAATCACCGGAGACTGGGGATACTTCATGGGAATTTTCTCTGTTTCCAGTATGGGACTTCCCATATTCACCCGGATTTCTACTGCTTTTCCGTCTTTCACGGTCAAATCCAGATATTTGATTCCACTTTTGGTGTCCACGGAAATCTGAGTCTTTTTGGTCAGACCGTAGTCATAAACATATTTCGCCACACAGCGAATACCGTTTCCACACATAGCTCCCTGACTTCCGTCTGCGTTGTACATTTCCATCTCAAAATCAGCCTTTTGGGAAGGTTTAATTAAAATCAGCCCGTCTGAACCAATGCCAAAATGACGGTCACTGACCTTTATAGATGTTTCTGAAGGATGTTCTACCTTTTCCTCCAGACAATTCACATACACATAATCATTTCCGATTCCCTGCATTTTCGTAAACTTCATCTTCCGTTTCCTCCAATCTCTTGTTATCTGCTTTCTGATTTTTCCTGCAATTTCAATTTAAAAAATCCCGAATAATACCCCTTTGGCTGCAGCATCTGCAGGTTTTCCTGGGTTTCCAAATCCTCAATCACATCTTTCCGGGACGGCAGAGAACTCCATGGCTCTATGCACACATAAGGTGCGTCTGTATGGGGCATATGCCAGATACCCAGATAGGGCAGCCCCTTTGTTTCCATTTCCAATCCCACACTTCCTTTTTCCGCTTCCAGACACAGGCGGGTGGGAACATTTCTCAAAATAATTGCGTCATTGTCAAACAAATCATGACGCAGGTGCAACCGATTCTGTTCGTCAAGTGAAATCACTTCGTCCTTTCCGGTTACAAAGCAGTCTTCTGACATGCCTACCCGCAGCATATTTTCCGGGGAAGCAAAGGCAATATAATAGTCCTCAAAGGACAGTCCCTCTTCCCAGGAAAGCAAAAAGCCGGGATGTCCGCCTATACCAAAGTACATTTTCTTTCTGTCTTTGTTCTGGACGCTGTAAGTCACTTTCAATTCCTTTCCCTGCAGCTCGTATTTCAATTTAAGTTCAAAGTGAAATGGATACTGCCGGTAAGTCTCTTCACTGTCCCGTAAAGAAAATACGATTTTATCTGGTGTTTTATTCTTTACCTTTAAAACAGAATCCTTCAGGAATCCATGGATATCCATTTCATAGGTTTTTCCCTGATACGTATATTTTCCCTGTGTCAAACGTGCAATGTACGGAAACAGGTTAATAGCGCTGTCTCCCCAGTATTTCTCATCTCTCTGCCACAAGTATTCTCTTCCTTTTTTATCCTTTATGGAACACATCTGTCCCCCCAGGTCTTCTATAGACACTTCCAGATTTTCATTCTTAATTGTGTAAATCATCCCTTTGCTCCTCCTGTGTAAAATCCATTACCACTATATTAAAGCAATTTCGCCTTTTTCGCAAACAGATTTCTACCAAAAAGCAAAAAAGAAGAAACCTCCCCTGTGGGAAATTTCTCCTTTTCCTGTTCTTTTACTGACTTTGCTGTTTGTATGTGGAATTAGTCTTCCTCTACAAATTCTTCTTTTCCCATACCACAGACTGGGCATACCCAATCTTCGGGAATGTCTTCAAAAGCTGTTCCCGGTTCGATTCCGTTATCCGGATCTCCTAATTCAGGGTCATATACATATCCGCATGGTTCACATACATATTTTTTCATGATTAAATACCTCCTATTAAAATTCGTTTTTTCATGTTTTCTGAAATTCATTTTTCAGTTCTTATTCAGTCTACCACAGTTTTTCAAAAGTTTCCAGACTAAATTTGTAAAGTTTTTAATTTTTTTACTGGTAAAAAAGAATCTGCTCCGCAGGCGACGGAACAGATTCTTCTTGCATGACATTACAATAGACGATTGCTATCTATTGTATATATAAGTGTAACGGGTGCCGAATCAGATTATCGAACATCCACGTCCTACTCTTATAAGAACTGAGCTGCAATGATTGCTGCTATCATCAGTGGAATATTGAAGTGTAAGAATGTTGGTACACAGGTATCCCAGATATGGTCATGCTGACCGTCGGCATTCAGACCGGATGTAGGTCCAAGCGTAGTATCTGATGCAGGTGAACCAGCATCTCCAAGAGCCGCTGCTGCTGACATCAGAACGATTGTTGCTGCTGGTGAGAAACCAATCTGATGGCACAGAGGAACATACAATACAGCTAATACAGGAACAGTTCCAAAGGAAGTACCAATACCCATAGTTACCAACAAACCAATTAACGTAATAATGGTGGCTGCAATTATCTTATTTCCGCCCATCAGGCCGATAGAACTTTTTACCAATTCATCTACTGCACCTGTATCTTTCAAAACCTGTGCAAATCCGCCTGCCACTAACATAACGAACGAGATGAATCCCATTAATTTAACACCCTCCTGGAACTGTGCATCAATATCTGTGGGCTTAATAGCGCGGAAGATAAAGATTACCAACAGACCTGCGAGAGCAGCTACCGGCAAAGATTGCCAGATAAACTGAGCAATAACAACGACTATCAATGCTGCAATTGTTACCCAATGTTCATATTTCAGCGTTAAATCTCCTGTTTCTTTTACATTCTCTAACGCTATGTCTTTGTACTCACGAGGTTTTCTGTATGTAATGAACACTGCAATTGCAAGACCAATAATCATAGCAACTGCAAGCAGCCAGTTTACAGACGTAATATCACTGATGGTTACATGCCAACCCCAGTCTTCCTGCACATTGGCATTTATATTATCTCGGATAATGCCCATGAAAATCAAACCAAATCCAAAAGGAATCGCAATATACGGCGCTTTATGACCAAAAGCAATGGTACATGCCACACCGCGTCTATCCAATTTCATCTTATTCATGAGTACCAGTAACGGCGGAACCAAAATTGGAATATATGCAATATGAATTGGAATCAAGTTTTGTGATAAGCAGGCAATAATAAGCAATGTAATGATTAATGCCCATTTATTGCCTCCTACTGCTTTCGCAATTTTTTTGGAAAGAATTTCTGTGATTCCAGTGGTTGCCAGACATGCAGCCAAGGTTCCTAACAGAATATACGCAAGAGCTGTCTCTCCATTTCCGCCGAGACCGGCCAACATGGAATCTTTAATAGCTCCAATACTCATGCCGCCTACCAGACCTGCTACAAACAGAGATACCAGCATGGATAAAAGTACGTTGATTTTCAGCAGGCAGAGCACACAGAGAAGTACGACTGCCACAATAACAGGATTAAGTAAATTTTCCATAAATAAACCTCCCTCTTTTTTACCTTGATGCCGCAGCTAAAGGGGTCCCTCTCCAAATGCCGCGGCACCGCACCCGCAATATAAGTTTTTGTTTTATCTTGTTTCGATTGCCTGACCGATAGCTTCCTCAACTGCTTTAATCAGAGAACCATTTTCAATGATTTCTTCGCAGTAGTTGATGTCACCGTATAATTCGCGGTCATCATCTAAAGTTGCTACCTGTTTACGAACTAAATCATAAGCAGCCTGTGTACCTTTACCAAGACCTTTGTTTCCTCTCATATCGATACCCTGGCAGGCAACCATCAATTCCATAGCAAGAACACGTCTTACGTTCTTAGCAATCTCTCCAGCTTTTCTTGCTGCAATCGTACCCATGGATACATGGTCTTCCTGACCTGCAGAAGACGGAATACTATCAACAGATGCAGGATGTGCAAGAACCTTGTTTTCAGATACTAATGCCGCCGCTGAGTACTGAACGATCATGAAACCGGAGCAAACTCCACCGTGTGGTGTAAGGAATGCAGGCAAATCACTGTATGCCGGGTTTACCAGACGCTCAATACGTCTTTCAGAAACGTTTGCCAGTTCAGCTACACCGATACCAAGGAAGTCAAAGCTAAGCGCCATTGGCTGACCGTGGAAGTTGCCGCCTGAAATACCTGCACGGTCTTCCTTGAAGATAATCGGGTTATCTGTTACAGAATTGATTTCAATATTTACTCTATCTAATACATAGTTGATGGCATCTTTGCTTGCGCCGTGAATCTGCGGTGAACATCTTAAGGAATAAGCGTCCTGTACGCGGATTTCACCCTGGCGTGTAGTATTTTTGCTGCCTTCCAGCAATTTCAGAAGGTTTCTTGCAGTAGCAAGCTGTCCGGAATGCGGACGTACATCGTGTACTCTGTGGTCTAAGGCGTCTACCACACCGTTCTGTGCTTCAAAGCAAAGAGCGTCAGCAATATCTGCTACCTTCAGCAAGTTCAGTGCATCATAAAGTGCAAGAGAACCTGCAGAAGTCATAGCCTGTGTACCATTGTTTAAAGCCAGACCTTCTTTTGCAGATAATTCAATCGTAGGAATACCTGCACGTTTCATTGCTTCTGCGCCCGGAAGAAGTTCGCCTTCGTAGTAAGCCATACCAAGTCCCAGCATTGGCAGAACCATATGTGACAATGGTGCAAGGTCACCGGAAGCACCTAAAGAACCTTTTTCCGGAATAAAGGCTGTCACGCCTTTGTTCAGCATATCAACCATAGTCTGTACAGTTTCCAGACGGATACCTGAGAATCCTTTTACAAGATTGTTAATACGAAGAAGCATAATTCCCCTTGCAATATCTTCTGAGAACGGATTTCCAGCACCTACCGCATGTGTAATAATCAGGTTTTTCTGAAGTGCTTTACACTGGTCCTGTGAAATTACCACATCACTGAACTTACCAAACCCAGTAGTAATTCCGTATACAACCTTTTCTTCCGCAACCAGGTCATCAACTACCTTTCTGGATTCGATGATGTTCTGTTTTGCTTCTTCTGCTAATTCGATTTTCGCATGACCACGACAAATGGCAGCAATCTGCTCCAGTGTCAGGTCTTTTCCCGTGATTACAATATTACTCATATCGCACCCTCTTTTCCTATATATATTGTATGTGTAATTATACAGATTTAGGTGTCAAAAAAGCGTCAATAAATGTCATTTTGCATAATGTATTTTTGTACTTTTTGTAAAATGTTTGTGTTTATCTACATCATCATAGTATGACATCGCGATACAAATGTACAACTTCACTATATTAGCACAATAAATTCACTTTGTAATGTAAGACTGAATTTCTTCCAAAAGCCGCATGGTTGTGGGGTTTTTGATTTTATCTGACAACTCTTTGCTGTCACGGTAATATTCCCTGGCTTCTTCTTTTCTGTTCTCTCTCCAAAGAAGCATGGCCATGTAAGCCTCTGCTCTCTCCAGGCCCCAGTAATATCCATGTCGTTTCAAACAGGAAACGGCTTTTTCCAGATATTCTTCTGCCAGTTTATCCTGCTGCTGCAGATAAAAAATCTGTCCCAGACCAGAATAAAACTGTCCCAGACCGTTGGTGATTACTTTTCCGGTTCCCATTTCCACTGCCTTTGTATAGCAGGTAACGGCTGCTTCCAAATCCTCCTGCTGTCTCTTAATATCTCCCAGATATCCGTGGCAGGCGGCAATGCTCATGCGGAAATGCTCTTTTTCCTCTGCGCAGGTGCGGAAAAGTTCCATGGCCTCATTCAGCGTTTTCTCCGCCTCTTGGTATGCGCCTTTATGCAGCAGATACCACCCTTTCAGTCTGGTAAAGACACCTTTTTCCTCCGCAGGCTGTTCTTCTTTATCCAGAAACTCCAGTCCTCTGTTTACATATTCCTCCACTCGAGCCAAATCTTCCACCTGAATACCATAAAAAATCATCTGCTTGAAATTATTCAGCAGCATTTTCTTTTCTCCCAGGTGCTCTGCCAGTTCCATACTTTTTACAATACAGGAAATTCCTGTATCGTATTCTCCCACTGCAATTTTGTAACGCCCCTTGACGTAATACATTTCCATCTTCATTTCCTGTGCCTGATGAGAATTGTTTTCCAGACGAATGACCTCCTCCGCCAGAGCCAGCATCTCTGCCGCCCCTGCCGTAACGCCGAATTCATCATCGCCATATTCGATCTCCCAATGAAGTACAGGAAAATTCTCGTTCACAATGGTATAGTATTCTTTCAGGTATTTTATCTTATACTCGTATGTTTTCACCTGGTTATGGCATCTCTCATAGTGGTGAATAATCATTGGAAGACACTCGAAATTTTTTTTCGTCTCCGCCTGGCTTTCGTAGTATTCCGCCAGTATCTGGTGGTACATGCGCCGTTTGCCTACACTTTGCCGTTCATACAGATATTCTCTGAAAATCCGGTGAACAAACTTATAATAAATGTTCCAGCCCACCAGCATTTCCTTAATGAGTCTCCTCTCCTGGAGTCGTTCCAGGACCTGAATCAAAGTCAGCCGGTCTATGCCCGGAAGCAAAAGTTCCAATTCCTCGATACTGATTTTCTCCGGAAAAAGAGACAGGCACTCCAGAACTTCTGTCTCCATCTGGGGGAGTTCTGCCAGCCGGGCCTTGATCACATTGGTGGACTTAGGAGAAATTTCCAGGGTGTAGCCCTTTTCTTTAATGAGATTCATGAGTTCCATAAGGAAAAAGGCATTTCCGTCTGTCATCTGGTAAATATTCTCCCGTTTTTCCTCTTCTTTGTCCAATTGGGGCAGATACCGGTGCAACAACTCATCTGTTTCCTTTTTTGTGAACGAATTCAAGGCAATAACCTGCAGACAGTCCTTTTTCATCAGCTTTTCCAGGGCTTCCATAACCTTTGTATCGCTGTCCTGGCTGTAGGTGCACATCAGCAGAATCCGGTCCGTACCAATAGTGAGAAGCACACGATTCAAAAGCTGGAAACTCATCTGGTCCATGTACTGAATATCGTCAAAAAACAGAACCACTTTATGACGCTGCACAATCCGCCGAAACATTTCCAGCACCGACTGTTCCATAATCTGATAGGTCAGCCGTCCCATTTTTTCATTTCCTTCAGAGAGGATTCCCTTCAGCACTTTTTTCAGCTTCCCTCTCTCATCATCCGTAATATCCCGTTCCAGAAGCCCACTTTCCATGCACTGCTCAATTTCCCAGAAAATATCATTCCAGGGACGGAGGAAAAATTCGCTTTCGTCTTTATAGCAAGCCGCATACAAGCACACCATCTGATACCCTTTTACCATCTGCCTGGTCTTTTCCAAAAGGGCGGATTTCCCCACCCCTTCTTCTCCTCCTATAGCAACGCACTGGGGGTGAGGCCATTTTCCTGAACCGGTAAGGCACTCGCTGATACGGTAGATTTCCTCTGTTCTCCCCGTAAAAGGCAAATTCCAACTGCTGTTATCCACGGCAATATTTCCCTTCACATTGAAAATACGGTGAAACAACTCCGTAACTTCCGGGGAAGGCTCTACTCCCAGTTCTTCCTCCAGCACTTTTTCCAAATCATAATACAGCTTAATGGCCATATTGTAATTGCCCCCGGACGCGTAAATATCCATAACCTCCTGATAAAGCTTTTCATTATAAGGGTCATACTTTAACAGAATATTGCTGTATTTCTGTATCTGAGACATATCTTTCACCGCATCGGCCTCATAAAGTCTTTGACGGACAGACTTGATAAAGGACTGGTTGTACTGCTCCTGCATAGCGTCTACCCATTCCTCAAATTCATAGCTGTTTTTAATATGAAAATGAGACAGGAAACCTTCTTCCTCATGTTCCAGAATATTCTCCTCTGTAATGCTGTCCCAGTCAATCTCCGGCATACATTCCGGATTCAGGGAAATACTGGTATGTCCCGCAGTCACCAGTATTTCCTTTCCCAACAGTTTTTTTATCTGATAAACGGCTTCCCGCAGATTTTTCCGCCCTACATTTTCATTGTCGGCTCCCCAGAGCACATAAATAATTTCTTCTCTTGTAGCAGTCTTTTTCACGCACAGATAATAGAAAAATCCTTCTGCTTTCTTGTAAGGAAAATTCACTCTTTCCCCGTTTGCTTCTACATATGGTCTGCCCAAAAGATGTACCTTGATTTTATCCAAATTCTATCCCTCACATTCTATATACTCCTAAGTATACTAATCTCTATGTCCAATGTCAACAAAAGCAAAGCGCAAAAAATTCGTCTAAAACATTCTTCAAATTTCCCAGAAATTCCATTGAAAATTTTTCTCTTAAAGTATATGATTACAGTATCACATACGCATTAGGGGGACGAAACATGAACCGCAAACCAACCATACTTTACTATGACAACGGGCATGAGGACAAGCGCAGACTACTGGAAAAAGCCATAAACCGTATGGGCTTTTCCCTGGTGCCTGTCACGCCGGCCCATTTTCGGCAGACCGTAGGCTATCTGGCAAAAGTGAAAGGATTTCCTTTGAAGAGAATTTCTCCTCTGGAAGTACTTCCCTCTATCTCTCAGGAAGTGATGGTCTTATGTTATTTTTCCGAAGAAAATCTGGATACCCTGTTGGCTGCCATGAAGAACGGCAAAATTCCCCAGGTAGCACTGAAAGCCATTCTTACTTCCCAAAACAGTTTCTGGACGTTTATCCAACTTTTTCAGGAGTTAATTGAGGAACACCAGAGACTTCATCAGGAAGAATAAACAGGTTTCTTCTATATATAATGGGGAATCCAAGAACAAAAAGTAAATACGGACTGCCGGGGCCTTATTAGCCCCGGTTCTTTTTTCCCTTTCTGTGTCATAAACTGTAGATAACCAATCTTCTGAAGGTGGATTTTCTTTTGTCTAAAAAACTACTCAATACTGCTTTGGTACTTTCCTTTGCGGGCCTGCTTTTTCTGTGCGCTTATGCTCTCCTGCCGGATATTGTCTCCGTAAGCAGCTCTGTCGGAGGCAGGGAACTTCCGATTTACTGTGTAGAAACCGAAAAACCGCAGATCTCTATCAGTTTCGACGCAGCTTGGGGCAATGAAGACACCCAAACTATTCTGGATATTCTGGCCAAGCATAACGTAAAAGCCACGTTTTTTATGACCGGAGGCTGGGTTGAAAGCTATCCCGATGATGTAAAAAAAATATACGAGGCCGGGCATGATTTGGGCAATCACAGCGAAAATCACAAATACATGACGAAATTAAGCGATGAAGAAAAGACCCAGGAACTGATGACCGTACATAATAAGGTAAAAGAACTGACTGGCTATGATATGTTCCTCTTCCGCCCTCCCTACGGAGATTACAACAACGAAGTGGTCAGCAATGCCCGCAAAAATAACTATTACCCCATCCAGTGGAATATTGACTCCCTGGACTGGAAGGATTACGGCGCTGACGACATTGTCAAACGGGTTACAGAAAACAAGAATCTCGGCAACGGCAGTATCATTCTCTGCCACAACGGCGCCAAATACACCAAAGATGCCCTGGATACAGTTCTTACCACTCTGCAGGATAAAGGCTATGAATTTGTCCCGATTTCCCAGTTGATTTACAGGGAAAACTACCACATGAACCACGAAGGCCGGCAAATACCGGATAAGAACTGAATTTTTAAAAAATGATAGAAAATACAAAAAAAGAAACGAATATATAATATAAGACAAAATACAGAAGGGAATGATGACAGCCATGAAAGTCACGGAAGAAAATTTTATTCCGCTGCTTTGCCGGAAACAGGAAAAAGCACTGGAATATTGCATGCTGCATTACGGCGGTCTGGTAAAAGCTGTGGTGCACCGTTATCTGGGAAGTCTGCCTCAGTACGAGGAAGAATGTCAAAACGATGTTTTCTTTGCTGTATGGAACCATATTGACGCTTACGACCCGGAAAGAAATCCATTTGCCAACTGGATTGCAGGGGTTGCCAGATTAAAAGCTCTGGACTGCAAAAGAAAATATGCCTCTCGTATGCTGGAAACAAGCTGGGAGGCTATGGAAGAAACAGGACAGCCCGTGATACACACAGCGGTTTCTGAAGAGCTTCAGTCCATAGAGGAAGAATTTTCAGAGGAAACCCAACAGATACTCGCCTGCTTAAAACCCAAAGACCGGGAACTTTTCCTCCGACTCTACATAGAAGAGGAAAACATGGAGGAAGTCAGCCAGTCTACCGGTCTTGCAAAGCCTGTGATTTACAACCGCCTTTCCAGAGGAAAGAAGCGGATTCGCAGCCTGTTTTCCGCAAGCAGTGAAAGGAGCCTTCGCTTATGAATGAACAGATTTATACACTTTTAAACGAAATCGATAATCAGCCGGATTCCTATGAAATTCCCCAGGTATCTGATTTGGAAATGAAAAAATGGAAAAAACAGTTTTCTTCCCGCCGTGTTTCCCGCCGCAGCCGTAAAAAATACGTGGCCGCTGCTGCGGTTGTGTGTATTATTGGGGGCTCTCTGCTTTTTCCCTCTGCACAGCTTATGGCATATGCCGGTATGAAGACCGTCACTTACAACCTTTCCCAGCTTCTGGGGATTCAGAAGGATTTGTCCCCTTACCGTACCATTGTAGGAAAATCCATAAGCAAAGACGGATATACGGTTACTCTCAACGATGCGGTCTTAGATGAGAACATCCTTTACATTTCGGATACCTTTACTCTGCCCAAAAAGATTGAAAACTTTCCTGAACAGGGCGACACACGTGCAGATGTTAATGTCTTTATCAATGGCAAAATGGTTTCCTGGGGCGCCAGCGGCGAAATGGAGCAGGCAGATGACTATAACCTAGTCTCTTCCAGGAGAATGTCTCTTGATAATATCGATGCCTCTCAAAATCTGGATATTGAGCTGCACTATTCCATGGGCGGCAAAAGCATTGGCAGCTTTTCCTTCACCGCTACAGGAAAAGACCTGATGGCTTCCACTTATACAGTTTCCCTGGATACCAAGATAACGCTGCCGGATAAGACCTCTATCCGCTTCTACAAATATTCATCTAATGCCATGGGACAGCGGATTTACTTTAAAAACTCTACACCGGATACAACTCCCGGCTATGATATTCTCCTAAAAGGAGAGGATAACCTTGGCAATCCGGTACAATTTTCCATACGTACCGTCCATGCGGGTGTTGGCTGCATGGAGGTGGACACCCTGGATAATGGCTATGTCAGTGACGATGCACAGACCCTTACACTCACTCCGTATATTGCAAAAATGCCTGAGGACAGCGGGCAGATGAGCAATGACTACCAGCCCGCAGGGGACAGCTTTACCATTACTGTAAAATAGATGTCCTTCATTTACTGCAAAAAGGTGCCGCAGAAACCATCACTTTGATACTTTCTGCGACACCTTTTTGCGTACTGCGGATAACAGGAGTCAAAACATGTTTTTTTCTTATTATATATTGAATTTTACATTGTTTTACAGGGTATTTTCTTCACAATATATAGTATTTTTACACTCTCTATAAATTATTAGTATCATTTTAGTATCAAAGAACTTGAATATCTCGTGTTGATATGCTATATTGAAAATACAAAAGGAACAACCGCCCACAAGGGGTTGACCAGATATCAGACAAACATAGAAATGCCACCCTAAACCGGTCAAAGTTTATGAGGGTGGTTTTTTCTATGCCTTATATCATCAGTGACAAATCAAATAAATGAATGTCAGCAGTGACAGAATAAACATTCCAAAAGCCATAAGGTCTTTAAAATCAAAATGTCTCATCAGCACCACCCCCATTCTATGTAGAATAGAGGTCAAGCCACCCTGTAACACGGTTATTCCTTTCCATATATTATCATAGCATAATTACACTGACAATGTTTTTTTCGTACCGCTTTTCATACCCCAGCCCTCAGCTTCTCCAATTCTGCTTGATATTCTTCTTCCCAAAGAGCTACTCTTTCTGTGGAACTTGTCCACGTCCGATTGAAAGTTCCAACACCATTTCCCTGCAGCGCCTTGCTGTAGCTCCTCTGCTCTGTAAGGAAATACCTGAGCTGATTGCTCTTATTGGGTCTCCGAAGCTCTCTAAGTCCCTTCTGTTCCGGCTGTTGTCCCGGCAGAGAATCTACCATAGGCCATAAGATAGCGCAAAGCTGCTCATGCTGCACTTTATCAAGTACCGCTTCTTCTTCATTGCCTGAGCCTGGCAGCAGGTCATACATATTACAATCTTCATCTTCTCCCACAGGAACATCTAGGCTGCTGATTTTACCCATTTGAGCCGCCTTTTCTATGTTCTCAAGCTTTTCCTGGCTGATACACAGATAATGGCAGATTTCCCTATCAGACGGCTTCCTGCCAAGGTCACGCTGCCATTTCGACAACATAACTTTATATTGTCAAAGGTTCTGGAATATAAAGATTTTCGTAATTTTGAATTGATCATTTACAAAGCGATGGAAAACTGTCAAAACAGTGGCTATGATGTTTCTGACCATTTCGGTGAGTTCACCGAGATGGTTCCTATCGGCTCTAATGTAAAGAGAGGCTTCCGCAGTTACCAGTTATCTCGTTATGCATGTTATCTTATTGTTTTGAATGCCGATGTATCTAAAACAATAATCGCTCATGGCAAAACATACTTTGCTGTAAAAACGAGACAACAGGAGCTAATTGATAATTATGATAATTATGATAATCTTAACGATGACCAGAAGCGTCTTGCGATCCGTAATGAAATGAAGGAGCATAACAAACTTTTGGTTGCAGCTGCGAAAGATGCAGGCGTCGAAAGTAGTCTTGACTATGCTATTTTCCAGAATCACGGTTATATGGGATTATATAACGGAATGAAGGCGAAAGATATACAGGCTCATAAAGGTTTAAAATCTACTCAGAACATTCTGGATTACATGGGTCATGAAGAACTTGCCGCAAACTTATTCCGAGCTACGCAAACCGAGGCAAAATTAAGGCGCGATAATATTCACGGAAAAGAAAATGCAAACAGAACACACTATGCTGTTGGACAAGAAGTGAGGGATACTATCGGAAGACTCGGGGGAACCATGCCAGAAGATCTTCCTACTCCGCAAAAGAGCATCAAACAGATAGAACGCGAGCAGAAAAAACTTACCGATAAATAATAAAACCGCCCGGTACTGCAATACCGAACGGTTCTCCATATATCCGAAGATATACTCTTTCTTAGCAAATATATTGTATCATCTTCGGGACGGTTTAACAATCAGAACATTTATTCTATTGTTGACTGTTATTTTTGTACCCATTTTACATAAAAGAAAGGAAGATGATTTATGGCAACAGCTAAAAAACTACCCTCCGGCTCCTGGCGCTGTCAGGTCTACAGCCACACCCAAGAGATTCTTCAAGAAAACGGGGCGAAAAAGAAAAAGAGAATATACAAATCCTTTACCAGTGATATTCCCGGTCCGAAAGGAAAGCGTGACGCAGAGAAACAGGCTGCGGACTGGGCGGCAAACAAAGAAACGATAAGTAAATGTAAATTAACATACGGGGAGGCATTGGATAGATATATAGAGGCACGCTCTTCTGTCTTATCACCCGGAACTATCCGTGAATATAAGCGTTCCAGAAAATCGGACTTGCAGGGACTAATGGATAAAATAATTTCCGAAATCACTCAGGAGCAAATACAAATCGAAATCAACAAAGAAGCTCTCACTCATTCGCCAAAATCTGTGCGAAATATGCATGGCTTGTTATCTGCTGTATTAGCTTCGTATCGCCCGGAATTCGTGCTCAGAACTGCTCTGCCAAAAAAATACGTCCAACTCTATATATCCCCACAGAAACCGATATACGAAATCTGATGAAGTATGTCAAAGGTACAGAAATGGAAATCCCGGTTCTTCTGGCTGCTTTCGGCCCTATGCGGCGTGGAGATAGCTGCACTTCGTTCGGATCACATAAAGGGAGATATCGTCCATGTGGAGTTCGCCATGGCTTTGGATGAGAATAACAAGTGGGTTCAAAAATCTACCAAATCAGAAAGCGGAGATAGATATATTCAGTTTCCAAATTTTGTGATTAAAAAATTGGAAGGGATAGACGGTAAGGTAACGCCTTTAAAACCTAACCAGATTTCTGACAGGTTTATTGACATCATCAAAAGAGCAGGTCTGCCTAAATTCCGTTTCCATGACCTCCGACATTATAGCGCATCTATTCAGCATGCTCTCGGAATCCCGGATGCTTATATCATGCAGCGTGGTGGCTGGAAGAGTGACGCTGTGCTAAAAAATGTATATAGGCATGCCCTGGAGGACAGAACAGAAAAAATGAATCAGCTCGCAAATGGCTATTTTGAAAGCCTATGCAACACGAAATGCAACACAAAAAAATAAACCCCTTGAATTACAAGGGGTTTTAGCCTGCGGATAACAGGACTTGAACCTGCACGTCGTAGACACCAGAACCTAAATCTGGCGCGTCTGCCAATTCCGCCATATCCGCCTATTCCGTATTTGTTTTTGAAGAAAAAAAGTTCAAACCCAGTTTGGATTTGAACTTCCAGTGAAGCATCGGGGATTCGAACCCCGGACAACTTGATTAAAAGTCAAGTGCTCTACCGACTGAGCTAATGCTCCATATATACCACTTAACTGGGCTAGCTGGATTCGAACCAGCGAGTGCAGGAGTCAAAGTCCTGTGCCTTACCGCTTGGCGATAGCCCAAGACCGCCTTACGGCTAAAGGTGGATAAAGGGATTCGAACCCTTGGCCTCCAGAGCCACAATCTGGCGCGCTAACCAACTGCGCTATACCCACCATATTGCATTCTTATGCAAAACGTGCTTGGAGGGATTCGAACCCCCGACCCACGGCTTAGAAGGCCGTTGCTCTATCCAGCTGAGCTACAAACACATCCCATGAAACTCAAGTTTCATGAAAGCGGGTGATGGGAATCGAACCCACATATCCAGCTTGGAAGGCTGGTGTTCTACCACTGAACTACACCCGCACAAAATTATGCGTTTCTTGTCTTGAAACAGTCGGGGTGACAGGATTCGAACCTGCGACCTCCTGGTCCCAAACCAGGCGCTCTAGCCAAGCTGAGCCACACCCCGAAGCGATGTTTTCTTGTCTTCCGGACTCTCTTGCCCGGCGACGAAATATAATATACCATGTCGTTCCAGAAAAGTCAACACTATTTTGAAATTTTTTTAAATTTTTTATATAAACTTTTGAAGGTAATTTCCGCATGTTTTTACCGGGAATTTGGGTAACGGGAAAACGACCGCTTTCGCTTCCCCGGCCCTGGATTGACTCCCTGGAAAAACAGCTCTAAAGATAATGAATGGTATAGTGAGCCTCTCCCTCTCTGTCAATTTCCATGAGCAGATAGCTTGGTTTTCTTCCTATCTGCCTTGGATAGGACAGACTTCCCGGATTCAAAACTGTTACCTGGTCTTCTATATCTATTTCCGGACGGTGTGTATGTCCGTACATGACTATGTCGATGCCGCGCAGCATGGCCTCCTCTTTCAGGCGTTCCGTCCCCACAGAAACGCCATAATAGTGTCCATGTGTAATCAGAATATGGTATTCTCCAATCCAAAATTCTTCTTCCCTGGGTAAATCCGTGAAAAAATCATTATTTCCAGCCACCATATGTACCGGGCAGCCAGCAATGACTTCTATATAATCTTCCTGCCCTTCCACATCTCCCAGATGAATAAAATGGTCCAAAGGGCCTGTCTGCTCAAGAACTTTTTCCAGATTTTCCGAATGTCCGTGGGTATCACTGACAATTAATATTTTCATACTTGCTTATCCTTCTATATTTACCTATTCTTTTTTTCAAAATAACAGCAGATTTTCTTTTTCCAGAAGTTCTTTCATCTTGCGCAGGGCATTTCCTCTGTGGCTGATCCTGTTTTTCTCCTCAGGCGGAAGTTCTGCAGTAGTCAACCCACGTTTGGGAAGATAAAAAATAGGGTCATAGCCAAAGCCGTTTTCTCCCCTCTCTTCGTATCCAATGATACCTTCCACAGTTCCTCTTACCACCAGTTCTTTTCCGTCCGGAAAAACAGCCGCAATGGCGCATACAAACCGCGCTGTCCGCTGGTCGTCCGGTACTCCTTCCAGACGCTCGATAAGGTTTTTGTTTTTTACACGGTATGAGGTATCCTGCCCCATATACCGGGCAGAGTAAATCCCCGGTTCTCCGTTTAAATAATCAATTTCCAGACCGGAATCATCGGCCAGAACCATTTCTCCTGCCAGGCGGCAGACTTCCCTTGCCTTTATCAATGCATTTTCCTCAAAACTTGTACCATTTTCCTCAATATCTGCACTGATTCCCGCCTGCTTCATAGAAAGGATTTCCAAGGGCAAATTTCCCAGAATCTCTCTTATCTCAAGCATTTTGTTTTCATTTCCTGTTGCAAAAATCATTCTCTTCATCTCTCACCCGCCTCCTTTGCCGCCAAATTTTCTCTCTTTCTGGGCGGTTTCGGCCCCAGAAACTGATAGTAATACGTTTTCATCATACCATTGTAGATTTTTCGGTTCTTATCTGCTTTTCTTCCAATATAGCGTTCCGCATCTGCGTAAGCCGTAATCAGATACATAGACCAGGAATCCAGTCCGGCAAAACTCTTTCCAATAGTCTCATAAAGGGCGGGCAGATTTTCCCGTTCCTCAATTCGTTCCCCATAAGGGGGATTTGTAACTAGAAAGCCGTATTTCTTCGGATGCCTCAGATCTTTTACGTCTCTTTGCTGAAAATGAATCAGATGTTCCACTCCGGCTCTTTTTGCATTTTCTCTGGCTGCTTTTACAATCTCTCCGTCCAGATCATAGCCCTGAATATCAGTCTCAATATTGATATTCATCAAATCTCTGGCTTCGTCGTGGACATTATACCAGTATTTTCTTGAAATCAGATTCTTCCAGTCTTCGGACAAAAAGCTTCGATTCATCCCCGGCGCAATATTGGCCGCCATCATAGCAGCCTCAATGGGGAACGTGCCGCTGCCGCAGAAAGGGTCTATTAAAATCCGGTCTTTGTTCCACGGTGTCAGTTTCAAAAGAGCCGCTGCCAGAGTTTCCGTAATAGGCGCTTTACTTGTAAGCTGGCGGTATCCCCGTTTGTGCAGAGAAAGTCCTGTAGTATCAATACCAATGGTTGCCACATCTTTCATAAAGGCCACGCGTACAGGATAGGAAGGCCCGTCCTCCTCAAACCACTCCACATGATAGACAGATTTCAGACGCTCCACCATGGCTTTTTTCATAATAGACTGGATATCTGAAGGACTGAACAGCTTGCTCTTTACCGAGTTGGCCTTAGCCACCCAGAATTTCCCGTTTGCAGGAATATAGTCTTCCCAAGGGAGATCCTTGGTTTTATCAAACAGTTCCTCAAAGGTCACAGCCTTTACCTTTGCTACTTTCAAAAGGATTCTCTCTGTTGTACGCAGAAATACATTGGCTCTTACAATGGCATCAGCATCTCCCCAGAAAGTCACCTTTCCGTCCTCCACCTCACTGATTTCATAGCCCAAATCCTGAATTTCTCTCTTTAAAACCGCCTCCAGCCCGAAATGACAGGGGGCAATCAATTCAAACGTTTTCATCAAAGCTGTAACTCCTTCACTACTTCTCCGTCAAATCCACGGATACTGAACAGGCCGTTCTCTAACACAGCGTAGGTAGGAATATTTCCTTCTTTAGGTATGGAAACAGAGCCCGGATTTAAAATTGTGTAATTTTCCTTTTTTTCGGCTCTCAGAACATGAGTATGTCCATGCACAAAAATGTCTCCTTTTTTCATTGGCGGAAGGTTTTCTTCATTATATACATGTCCATGGCTGGCATAAATGGTTCTTTCATTGTCCATAATAATGCAGTAATCTGCCATAATGGGAAACTGCAGCACCATCTGGTCTACTTCTGCATCACAGTTGCCGCGGACAACATAAAGCTCTTCCTTCATTTCATTCAACATGGCAATCACCTGCTTGGGGGCATAGTCCTTTGGCAAATCATTTCTTGGTCCATGGTAAAGCAAGTCTCCCAACAGCACCAGGCGGTCTGCTTTTTCCTGTTTATAAGCGTCCAGCATTTTTCTACAATAATACTGTGACCCGTGAATATCCGACGCAAACATATATTTCATATCTTTTTTCTCCTTTGTCCCGGACCGGCTAAAACCGGTCCCTGTTTATTTTTTTATTCTACTATGCTCTGTGGAAAAATACAAGTTAGAACCTTGATAACATCGAATTCCGCCTACCACAGACTTTACCTGAAATCCCATTTTCATTAGTGCTCTGGCCGCAAACAGACTGGTGCTTCCACGTTCACAGTATACAATCAGCAGCTTTTGCCTGGGAAATTTTCTGCAGGCTTCCAGTTCCTCATAGGGCACATTTACCGCTGTGCGAAAATGGCTTTTGTCATAGACTTCTCGTTCCCTTAAATCTATAATTATGGTATCACTTCTATTTATATATACATCCAATTCCTGAGCCGCAATGGTATCAATACTCAGCATACATTTACTTCCTTTTATTTTTACTATATCATATGTAGCAGAAAAGTATTTCGCTTATAAAAAGAGAAAAATGCCGCACCAAGGGGTATGGGGTATATGAAAAAGTATCCATATTACCCATATCCTCTTTATGCGGCATTCTTGCCTCAAAAGGGGGTGTTACGCCTGTTTATTTACTTCTGTTCATATTGTCTGCAGCGTTTTTGTCAGATGCCTTATCAGAAGTATGGCAGTTCTGACTTCCGTTGTTCTGTGCATAGGTATTTTTTGTGTTGGAAACACCTGCTTTGTTTTTATTTGTGTTGTTAGAATTCTTAGCCATTAGTTCTTACCTCCTGGTTTATCTTTTTTGATTACAGTCTTAGTATCCCTATAATCACAAAAAATATGCG
>DXFK01000178.1 GCA_019114495.1 Candidatus Blautia stercoravium | reverse complement strand
TGTGGAAAGAAAATCTCGCCCGAATTCCCAATCCGGTTTCCATCACTCTTTCTGATATTTCCCGGGGAATGCTGCGCGATACCCAGAGAGAAATTGGCACAAAGGATTCCCGTTTTTCCTTCCGGGCCTTTGACTGCCATAAAATCCCCTATCCGGATGAGCAGTTCGACCTTGTAATTGCCAATCATGTACTATTTTACTGTGACATTCCCCAGGTCTGCAGAGAAGTGTCCAGAGTTTTAAAACCTCAGGGACGCTTTCTGTGCAGTGCCTACGGAACGAATCACATGGCAGAAATCAGCCAGCTTGTACAGGAGTTTGACAGCCGTATTATTCTGTCTGCAGAAAAACTCTATGAAAAATTCGGAAAAGAAAACGGAGTTGCCCTCCTGTCCCCTTATTTCAAGGAAATTCAATGGCGTTTATATGAAGACAGCCTTTTTGTCGATATACCGGAGCCTATTATTGAATATATTCTCTCCTGTCACGGAAACCAGAACCAATATCTACTGGATCGCTACAAGGAATTCCGTTCTTATGTATCGAAAAAAACTTCCTTGGGATTTTCCATAACAAAAGAAGCCGGCGTATTTTTCTGCAGAAAAGCCTGAATGGTTCCATAATAGGTCTCTGGGTCTTTATCCTGGGACTGGGCATGTCCTGCACCTTCCACAATCAGAAGTTCTTTGGTGCAGGCAGCTGCCTCATAAAGCTGCTTTGCCATACCAACATCTATCATTTTATCCTCATCTCCGTGAATGAACAGAGTGGGAACATGGCTTTTCTTTACGGCCTCAAGGGCAGACGCTTTCTTTAAGTCATAACCCCCGCGGAGCTGAAGCATGAGATTTGCTGTGTCCAACAGAGGAAACGCGGGAAGATGAAACCACTCTTTCATCTTCTGGCGGAACATCTCATACGCATCCGTATAGGCGCAGTCGGAAATCACTGCCTTTACGTTATCCGGCAGGTCCTTTTCCCCTGTAAGCATCAGAGCGGCCGCAGCCCCCATGGACTGCCCGTGAATGACAATTTCCGCTGATGGGTCTTTTTCCAGAATATACTGTATCCACATCAGATTATCTTTTCTGTCTGTCCATCCCATTCCGATAAAATCGCCTTCACTTTCCCCCTGACACCTCATGTCCGGCACCAATACATGAAAATCATTTTGGTTGTACCAGGCTGCAAAAGGATACATCTCCTCTTTCCAGCCTGTATATCCATGAAGAATCAACGCCCATTGATGGCTGTCCGAAGAAGCATAAATTTCCTGTGCAACCAGCTTGTAACCATCTTCAGAAGTTTTGGTAACTTTCTCGCCCTTGGCGCTTTCTGCCCATTTTTCAGTCTCTTCCCAGGCTTTCTCATTTTGCTGTTCTATATCATCCGTCTGTACCAGCGCTTCCATACTGTCTTCTGTAATTCTGGAAAAGGCGTCCAGCTTTTCCATGGTCGATGGCACCAGAGCCGCACTTACCAGAAAATTAGCCGCTGCCAGATAAATGATCAAAAGCAATACAACTGCTGCAATTCCTATTCTCTTCCAATGCTTCTTTTTCATCTTCTGTGACCTCTCATGCTTTTTCTGCTGCTTATTTTAAGTGCCAGATTTCTTCATTGTACTGTTTAATCGTCCTGTCTGAAGAGAAAAATCCCGCTTTTGCAATATTAATCAGCACCTTCTCGTTCCATTCCTTCTGATTTTCGTAGTCTGCGTATACCTGTTCTTTTGTCTGGATATATTCTCTGGTATCCAGAAGTGTCATAAACCAGTCTTTTCCAACCAGCTCTTTATGAAGACGAGTAAGGCTCTTTTCATCACCGATTTCCAACAGTTCATCGCCTGTAATAAAATCTACCAGAGTATGAATCATGCTATCCTGGCTGTAAATATCTTTTGCACAGTATCCTTCACTGGCATATAAATCAATGACCTCCTGTGGTTTTTTCCCAAAAATATAAATATTGTCTTCTCCCACCAGGTCTCTGATTTCTACATTTGCACCATCTTCCGTTCCCAGTGTCAGCGCGCCATTCAGCATAAATTTCATATTTCCTGTACCGGAAGCTTCTTTTGATGCCAAGGAAATCTGTTCTGAAATATCAGCCGCCGGAATTACCTTTGCCGCTTTGGAAACATTGTAGTTTTCAATCATCAGCACACGGAAATACGGACGTACCTCCGGGTCATTCTCAATGAGTTCCTGCAGACACAAAATCAAGTGAATAATATCCTTTGCAATCACATAAGCCGGTGCTGCCTTTGCTCCGAAAATCATGGTAATCGGACGTTTCGGTTTGTTTCCGGCTTTAATATCCAGATATTTATAAATCGCATACAAAGCATTCATCTGCTGCCGTTTATATTCATGAAGACGTTTCACCTGCACATCGATAATGGAATTTTCATCTAACTCTATATCCTGTGTTTCCTTCATAAATTTCTTAAATTCCAGTTTTTTCTCCAGCTTAATTTCAGCCATCTTCTGTAATACGTTTTCATCACCTTTGTAGGACAAAAGCTTTTTCAGTTCAGCAGCATCTTTTTTGAACCCGCTTCCAATCAGAGTTTCCAAGTAAGCGCTAAGCTGTCGATTGCAGTGAAGAAGCCAGCGGCGGAAGGTAATGCCATTTGTCTTATTGTTAAACTTTTCCGGATAGATATCGTAAAAATTCTTTAATTCGGATTCTTTCAGAATCTCTGTATGAAGAGCTGCCACACCATTGACAGAAAATCCATAGTGAATATCCATATGTGCCATATGCACTCTATCGTCTTTGTCTATAATATATACCGATTCGTCTTCATACCTGGTTCTTACTCTTTTGTCTAATTCCTGAATGACCGGTACCAGCTGCGGAACTACTTCCTCCAGATACTCCATAGGCCATTTTTCCAGTGCTTCTGCCAGAATGGTATGATTGGTATACGCACAGGTTCGGCTTACCGTATCAATGGCCTCATCCATGGAAAATCCTTTCTCTTTAAGCAGACGAATCAATTCAGGAATTACCATAGACGGATGTGTGTCATTAATCTGAATCACTACATGTTCGTGCAGTTTATGCAAATCATATCCCTTCTGCTCACATTCCCGCAAAATCAGCTGTGCGCCGCTGCTTACCATAAAGTACTGCTGATAAATACGAAGTTTGCGGCCTGCATCATCCGAATCATCCGGGTACAGAAACAGGGTAAGATTCTTACGGATTTCCTCTTTGTCAAAATCAATGCTGTCCTCAGAAACTATACTTTCATCCACAGATTTCACGTCAAACAAATGCAGCCTTCCACACCCGGACTCATATCCCGGAACAGCAATATCATACAATACGGATTCCACTTCAAAGTCTTTAAACTGCACTTGAAAGCTTTCCGGTTGCCGCATGAGCCAGCTTTCTTTTGTAATCCAGGGATTCTTCACCTCTTTCTGCTTATGATTGCAGAATTTCTGCTGAAACAGTCCGAAATGGTAATTCAGACCAATACCATCCCCCGGCAGCCCCAGGGTAGCAATGGAATCCAGAAAACAGGCAGCCAGTCTTCCCAGTCCTCCGTTTCCAAGAGAGGGTTCCTGTTCCAGTTCTTCTATATCACATAATTCATATCCATGTTTCTTCAATACCTGTTCCGCTTCTTCATATAATCCCAGATTAATCAGATTATTTGATAAAAGCTTGCCGATCAGAAACTCTGCGGAAATATAATATAATTTCTTATTTCCTGTATTGTCAGGAAGTTTTTCGGCTGCTTCTCTGGTAAATATGAGCAGCGCTTCAAAGAGTTCCTCCTTAGTACAGTTATCTAAATTTTTTTGAAATTTTTCCTCAAGTAAAGCTTCTAATTTTTTTTCCATGTCTTTTCTCCTCGCTCTGCTATTTCTCACGTTTAATTTTTCCATTTGAACTTTGCTTTTCTTTGTCTGCTGGGGGAATGGTGGATTCTCTTTCTACCAGTTCTCCTTCAAAAATTAACTGCCTAGGCTTCTCTTTCCCATTTATCATATCAAAAAGCAAATCCGCCGTAGCCTTTGCTATTCGCTCCACGGGCTGGCGTATAGTCGTAATGCTGGGTATATAAAATTCCCCTGTATCCATACCATCAAATCCTGCCACAGAACACTGCCCCGGAACAGAGATTCCTGCCTCTTTCAAAGCTCTGCAAGCTCCAATCGCCATAGTATCTGACGTCGCATACAAAGCAGTAAATTCTGTATTTTCCAAAAGCTGCCTTGTCAGCTTATAGCCGGAACGGAAAGAATACCTGTCCTCCTCTGCGTCCATATAACTCACCAGCTTCTCAGAATACGGAATCCCATAATCTCTTAATGCCTTCTGATACCCCAAAAGACGCAGCTTTCCAATACTCTTATCCTCTTTTGGTGCGGTTAGAATGGCAATCTTTTTGTGTCCCAGATGTATCAGATATTCCGTCATTTTATAGCTTTCTTTAAAGTCATCTACCGAAACAGCCGCGTATTTTTTTTCTTCCATATCTGAGGTACGAATCGTACTCAGCACATAAGGCACCTCCAACTGCTCCATTTTCTCCTTTGGGTGAGAAAAGTTTCCTCCTAAAAAGACCAGTCCCCTCAGTTTTTTCTCTTTGGTAATGTGCAGGGCAATATCCAGTTCATCTTCCTGCTCCTCTACATGCTGCAGAATACAGCTGTAATTCATGTGCTGACATTCTCTTTCCAGCCCGCTGACCAAATCACTGAAAAAGGTATTTCCTATGCCCTTGACCAGCACAGCAATGGCTTTTGTATCTGTGCGCTTCAGATTTCGTGCACTGTTATTCGGCACATAGTTGGACTGGGCAATGGTTTTTAAAATTTTTTCCTTTGTTTCCGGATTAATATCGGGATGATTATTCATAGCACGGGATACTGTGCTGACACCAACCCCGCATTTCTTTGCTATGTCTTTTATCGTCATGTTTCCCATTACGGTATTTTCCTCCCATTTCCCCTTACGAGAGTCTTCCGTAAAGTTTTGTCATATCGTACATCTTTTCCAGAACCTCATCTGTAAGTTCTCCCGGCCGCAGTCTCCATTTCCAGTTTATTCCCAGAGTGGACGGTTTGTTGATTCTCGCCTCACTGCCCAAACACAGATAATCCTGAATAGGAATCACTGCCAGATTCGCTACGGATGCCATTGCAAGCCGGATGAAATCCCATGGCAGTTCTTTCTTCTCTGTATCTGCATTATTCATGTATTTTTGTGCAAAAACTCTATCCTCCGGAGACATTTCATCCAGCCAGCCCAGCACCGTATTATTGTCATGTGTTCCTGTATACACGACGCAGTTTTTCCCATAGTTGTGCGGAAGATAATCACTCTCCTCCCTGGAATCAAAGGCAAACTGCAGTACTTTCATGCCCGGATAACCCGTATCTCTTACCAGTTTTAAAACACTTTCTGTCAGATAACCCAAATCCTCTGCAATAATATCCACTTGACCCAGCTCTCTTTTTGCAGCCTCAAACAGTTTAATCCCCGGTCCCTGCTGCCATGTTCCATATTCTGCGGTCTTATCTCCATATGGAATCGCATAATATTCATCAAAACCTCTGAAATGGTCTACCCTCACCACATCGTAAAGTTTAAAACAATATTCCAATCGCTGAATCCACCAAGCAAATCCTGTTTTTTCATGATAATCCCAGCGATACAGCGGGTTTCCCCAAAGCTGTCCCGTAGCCGCAAAGGCATCCGGCGGACAGCCTGCCACTGCGAGAGGTGTGCAGTCTTCATCAAACTGGAAAAGCTCCGGATTGGCCCATGCGTCCGCACTGTCAAAGGCAACATAAATGGGAATATCTCCAATAATCTTAATCCCCTGTTCATTTGCATAAGCCTTTAGCTTGGTCCACTGCTTCAGAAATTCATATTGCTGAAAACGCACAAACTGTATTTCTTCTGCCAGTTCTTCTCTTTTTTGTTCCAGCACATGGGGATTTCGTCTCTTTAAATCAGAATCCCACTCATTCCAGCTCCCCCCGTTCAAGCTGTTTTTCACAGCCATATAGAGACTGTAATCTTCCAGCCAGAAAGCATTCTCCTTTACAAATTGCTCAAATTCTTCCCCCGGTTCAAATCTTCCAAAGGCTTTCCTTAAAATATCAAATCTTCCGTAATAAATTTTTTCATAATCCACATAAGAGGCATGACTGCCAAAATCACAGGCGTCACATTCCCCTTTCGTAAGCAGTCCTTCTTCTGTCAGTGTTTCCAGGTCAATATAATATGGATTGCCTGCATAAGTAGAAAAGGACTGGTACGGGGAATCTCCGTATCCTGTAGGACCCAGAGGCAGAATCTGCCAGTAACGCTGCCCTCCCCGCTTTAACTGATTGACAAACTCATAGGCTTCTTTTGAAAAACTGCCAATTCCGTACGGTGACGGAAGTGCCGAAACAGGAAGTAATATTCCGCTTGCTCTCATTTCTCTTCTCCTTTTCCTTCTCTCATTTTCTCCGCGTTTCCGGTAACGGTATCGGTAACGTTTCCAATAATCTTTATAAATACACTACCACACATGCTTTTGAATTTCAATCTTGTAAAATCAAACAAAATTTGCGGTTCCGATTTGTCTAATTTTTTCGTTACTGTTCACACCAGCCCTTTTTCTATAAGTTTTATAATTTTTTATATTCTTTTTCTTGCATATAATTTTTTTGGCGTAGTATACTGATTATAAATTATCTTACAGGAGATGAAGGAAATGTTTATAGATTATTCTTATATTTTTTATGTACTTCCTGCTGTCCTCTTTGCAATGTGGGCCAGTTCCCATGTCAACAGCACCTTCCGCCGCTACTCCACACAATACTCCATGCGGAACATGACCGGCTATGATGCTGCCAGACGGGTTTTGGATGCTAATGGGCTGTACAGCGTAAGAATAGAACGAGTAAGCGGTAATCTCACAGACCACTACGACCCCAGAAATAACGTCATACGGCTTTCAGACAGTGTCTATCATCAGACTTCCACTGCCGCCATTGGTGTGGCTGCCCACGAAGCCGGACATGCCATTCAATATGCGCAGAACTATGCGCCTATTCGGCTGAGAAATGCTATTATTCCCGTTACAAACCTGGGTTCAAAGCTGGCTATGCCCCTTATTCTGGCAGGCCTGCTCTTTGCCGGTTCCGGTTCTTCTATGGGTATGCTGGCTTATGTGGGGGTTGCCTGTTTCGGGCTTTCCACCCTATTTCAGCTTTTTACACTGCCCACAGAATTTGATGCCAGCAGACGACCTATCCGAGCCATTGAAACCTGCGGAATCCTCACGTCCGATGAAATTTACGGGTCCAAAAAAGTGCTTACGGCAGCTGCTTTGACCTATGTGGCCGCTCTTGCAGTTTCACTCATGCAGCTATTCCGGCTGCTGACCATTGTAAACAGACGAAATAACCATTGATGAAATTTTTTTCTCATTATTGCAGTAGATTTTCCACAGAAAAACGAGACCGTCGCATAAAACAGCAATCAGGAATATTTATACACTTCCAGCAAATTTGTCCAGCACGCTTTGAAACCACAGCCTCAAAGCGAGCGCAGACTGAGCGTAAAATGTATAAATATTCTCGATATGCACTTAATGCGACAGCCCCGTCTTATCTATTTCCGATTCACTTCATCTCTCACCCTCAGAGCCCTATCCGGATAATTGGTAATCACAGCCTCTAAATCCTTTTCTATGAACTGCCTCATATCCGCCTCGTCATTTACCGTCCACACCCGGACTCTCAAACCGCTTCTTCGGTAGCTTTCCAGAAAATCCCCCATTTTCATATGATACACCGCCGGATGCAGTCCACATACGCCTGTATTTTTTGCATAGTTTTCCACATTTAACAGCACGTCACTGTAGAGATATGCCGTTTCTGCCTCCGCGTCCAGCTCCAGTATTTTCTGTACACTGTAGTGGTTAAAAGAAGAATAAATCACCCTCTTTTCCATACCGGCTGCTTTTACCAGCTTTACGGTCTTCTCTTCCAATCCCGGATACCAGTAAATACCTGTTTTCAGTTCAATATTAACCTCCATGTCTCCTGGCTTTACCTGTTCCAGAACTTCTCTTAACGTGGGAATCTGCACGCCCTCATACTCTTTTTTGTGGTTATGGAAAGAAAATCTTCGCAATTCTTCCAGTGTATAATCCCGGACTGCACCCTTTCCGGTACTGACCCGGTCAATGGTTTCGTCATGAATAACCACCACTTCGCCGTCTTTCGTCAGCTGCACATCCAGTTCGATTCCCTGAGCGCCCTGCTTTTCGGCCAAAGCAAAGGCTTCCAGCGTATTTTCCGGAGCATAGCCGCTGGCGCCTCTGTGTGCAAATACTTTTGTCATCTGGTCTTCACCCTGTTCTTTCTTACTCATTTACAAGATTATATTCCTCAATGGACTTGTTAATGGCATCTGCCATGTTTTTCACTGCGCCGTCCACATCTTCGTTTCCATTTAACATATTTTCAATCTCAGATTCCACCGTTGCTCTTGCTTCTGGGAATACGCTGAGCAGTGCGCCTGTGTATTCCGGTGAAGAATCGTGCAGCTGGTCAATGGCTGTCTGGAACTGTGGATATTTTGCAACATTATCTTTAAATACCTGCTCGTCCTGAGCCGCTGTTGTAACAGGGAAGTAACCGGTCTGTGCATTCCAGTATGCCTGAGACTCCGGGGAAATGAGGAATTTCACAAATTCCCAGGTAGCCCTTGTCTTTTTCGGGTCATTGTTATTCAAAGCCCAAAGAGAAGCACCTCCGATGGATACACCGCCTTCATCGCTGGATTTGATTTTCGGGAAATAGGCGGTTCCCACTTCAAACTTGCCGTTTACATCCTGCAGAATCTGTTTCAGAGAAGCGGTAGATCCTAAAGTAATTGCGGATTTTCCTGCTGAGAAATCAGCCAGTCCTGCGTCTCCGCCTTTTCCTACGTTTGGCGCAAATCCCTTGTCATACAGAGATTTCCAGGCAGTCAGAATATTCTTTGCACCGCCGTTTTCATCAAAAGCCACCGCTGTAGCCGCTTCTTCTCTTCCGTTGCCATTGTTGGCATATTCCAGTCCCTGTTTTCCCATAAACTGTTCAAAAAACCAACCATAGATACCCAAAGACATTACTTCTCCTGCACCGCCGTCAGACAGCAGCTTATCTCCCACAGCCTCAATGGCTTCCAGGCTGTCCGGAATCTCTGTAATACCGGCTTTCTCAAACATATCTTTATTGTAATACATAATTGGAGTAGAAGAGTTAAATGGCATGGAATACAGTTCATCATCAATGGTGTAGTAAGCAGACAGGTTTGGCTCAATCTGTGACAAATCATAATTATCTGCATCTACCATATTCTGCATTGGAGTAATCCAGCCGGATTCAATCATAAATCTGGTTCCGATTTCATACACCTGCACCAAATCTGCTCCCATGTTTCCAATCTGTGCACTCTTTAATTTGTTCAGAGAATCATCGTACTCTCCCTGATACTGTGCGTTTACTGTAATCCCATATTCATTTTCTTTGTTGAATTTCTCTACTAATGCGTCAATTGCCTGTCCGTTGACACCGCCCATGGAATGCCAGAAAGAAATTTCTGTTCCGCTTACATCTTTTGCGTCTGCCATGGAAAATTCCTGGTCTGTACTTTCTGTTTTCTGACTGTCACTGCCGTCCGTTGCTGCCTGTGTTTCTTCCAGGCTTTTTCCGTTTCCGCAGCCTGCCATAGTACTCATGGCCATTGCTCCAATTAAAAGTGCTGAAATCAATTTTTTCTTCATTTACGTTTCTCCTTTTTCACTTTTTAACCTTTCACTGCTCCAGAGAACATACCTCTGATAAGCTGTTTCTGTCCTACGATAAAAATAGAAATGGACGGAATAATTACAATTACCACACCTGCAATCATCAGGGTAATGGACTGGGAATCAACGCTGTCCAGCATACTGATACCAATCTGTACCGTTCTCATCTGGTCTGACCCAGTTACCAAAAGCGGCCACATATACATATTCCATGCATTGATGAATGTGTAAACCGCCATGGCTCCGATTGCCGACTTTGTAAGCGGAATCAAAATCCGCGCAATGAATCTCAGATTGCCGCAGCCGTCCAGCTTGGCAGATTCATACAGAGAAATCGGAAAGGTCATATAAAACTGACGGAACAGGAAAATACCCATTGCTGATGTCAGATAAGGTACAATCAATACAGAATAAGTGTCCAGCATCCCCAGATTTCCCACCGTCAGATAGTTGGAAATAATCGTCGCCTCTCCGGGAACCATCATGGTGGCCATAACAATCATAAAGAGTACTCCCTTTCCCTTAAAGTCCAGAAAGGAAAAGGCGAAGGCAGCCAGAGAACAGGTCACAATCTGGCCTAGGGTAATACACCCCGCCATGATAAAAGAATTTAAAATAAAACGAAGCAAAGGTACATTGGTCATGGCGTCTTTAAAATTGCTGAAGGTTGGATTTTTAGGAACTAAGTTCAAATCCATGGTAAACAGTTCGCCGGAGGGCATAAGTGCAATGCTCACCGCATATAAAAGAGGCAGCAGCACCACAAAAGCCAAAACAATATTGGCCGTCACCCGCAGTCCTGTGCGGGCTCTGCGCTTAGCCAGAGCCTTGCTGTTCATCTGGCGCTTCAATTCCAGAAGCTGCTCTTTCGAGATAGAATTTTTCTGTTCCGGACATTCCAGAACCAGATTTTCACTCTGTGTCACGAGTATTTCACTCCTTTCTTTTCTATGCGGAACATTACCAGTGTAATGAGCATTACAATGAAAAACAGGATAACAGACTGAGCCGCCGCACTTCCGAATCTGTAGTTAAAGAAGGCGTCACGGTAAATGGAATACACAATGACATTGGTGCTCTCATTTGGTCCGCCTTCCGTTAAAATCTTAATCTGTCCAAAAGACTGGAACGCCTGAATAATATTCACTACCAGAGTGTAAAACATAATCGGGGAAAGTCCCGGCAGCGTTAGTGTGAAAAATTGCTGCACACCGCTGGCGCCGTCTACAGACGCCCTTTCATAAATGGTTTCATCTATGTTTCCAAGCCCTGCGGAAAAATACAAGAAATTAATACCGCTGTTGAGCCATGCGGTGAGAATAGCCACACAGTAAAGAGCTGTTTTCGGGTCATTCAGCCAGTTGATATCAAGCCCCAGCAGCTTATTCACAATTCCCACAGAAGGATGAAGCATAATCTGGAAAATCATAGCCGCAGAACTGGACGCAATGGCCATAGGCAGCGCATACGCCGTACTGAAAAAACGGATTCCCGGAAATGCCTTGTTGCAGAGAACTGCCGCAATCAGCCCCAAAAGCATACTTCCCAGAACTACAATAACCACAAATATCAACGTTACCTTTAAGCTGTTCCGAAAGGAAGCAGAGCTGAGCAGTTCTGTATAATTGCCAAGACCCACAAACAGCTTTGCTTCTCCCATTTTGTTGGTTTTATAAAGACTCAGGTAAATCGTCTTAAAAAACGGATAAAACAGAAATACCGCAAAAACTGCCATACATGGAAGAAGATAGCCGTAAGGCGCAAGATTTATTTTCTTCTTTTTTCCTGTGTTCATGCCAGCACATCCTCCCTGTAAAATAAATTTTCTTCCGTTTCCATATCAAAAACATGGATTTTCTCTGTATCAAAGTAAAGAGTAATCTTTTCCCCTGTCTGGGTCTGATTTTCCGGGCTGAGCCTTACCGCGTGGGTCTTCTCCTGGGACTCATAGTAAAGAATCACCTCTGCCCCCAGCATTTCCCTGGTTACCACCGTTTCTTCCAGACCCTGGCAGTTCTGGGCAAATCCTCTTTCCACAGCCTCTTCATATTCGTAAATATCCTCCGGACGAATACCCAGAATCACTTTCTTTCCGTTTTCTCTCTGTCTTACCAGCTCGCCTCTTTCTCCGTCCAGATAAACCTTTTTGCCCAGCTCGCTTCCTCCGGGATACAGCACCGTTCTGCCGTCTTCCACAGCCACCCAGGCCTCCAGGAAGTTCATGGAAGGAGAACCGATAAAGCCTGCCACAAAAAGATTTGCCGGAGAATTGTACACATTCTGAGGGGTATCTGCCTGCTGCACCACACCGTCCTTCATAACCACAATTCTGCTTCCCAGAGTCATGGCTTCTGTCTGGTCGTGGGTTACATAGACTACTGTAGTCTCAAGTTCTTTGTGAAGCTTAGCCAGTTCGATGCGCATCTGCGCCCTTAACTTGGCATCCAGATTAGACAGTGGTTCATCCATAAGAAAGGCTTTTGGTTTTCGGATAATGGCACTTCCAATGGCCACCCTCTGCTTCTGTCCCCCGGAAAGCGCTGCCGGTCTTCTGTCCAGCAAATGCTGGATTTCCAGTGTTTTCGCCACCTTATGTACCTTTTCATCAATTTCCTTTTTCGGTATTTTCCTGATTTTCAAGGCATAAGCCAGATTTCCATAAACCGTCATATTGGGATACAGGGCATAATTCTGAAAAACCATGGAAAGCCCCCGCTCTCCGGGTTCATAATAATTGCACAGTTCCCCGTCTATCCATAACTCTCCGTCACTGATTTCCTCCAGTCCCGCAATCATACGCAGCGTAGTGGATTTCCCACATCCCGAAGGGCCTACAAAGATAACAAATTCTTTATCCTGTATTTCCAGGTTAAAATCTTTTACGGCATAATGCGCACCGTCATACATCTTGCAGACATTCCTTAATGCAATTTCCGACACCGATTTCTTCCTCCCTTAAAACTCCATTACATTTTCTCATACTTTACTTTTTTAACGCTAAGTCCGGGTTTTAGTTTAATGGGAATACGCTTGGGAAACTATCACAGTTTTCAAAAATCATGGTAAAATTTTTGTAAGAGAGCGCAGTAAAACAAAAAAAGTCCCTGACAGCTGGACGTATTCTTCCTGCGTCATACTGTCAGGGACTCCCTGTTTTTCTTTTTATACTTCTACAATGTTCTGCAGCCAGACACCCTTTTTCACCAGAATAAATCCGATGACACACTTAATAATATCTGCAAGCTGTACAGCAATAAAAATATACACCACATACAAGTCTGTAAAATGTCCCAGCAAATACGCAATAGGTACACTGACGCAGCAGATAAACACGCTGTCAAAGAAAAAGGTAACTATCGTTTTCCCTCCGGAACGCAGGGTAAAATAAGCGGCATGCAAAAAGGCATTCTGTGGCATAAACACAGCTGTCACCATAATAAAATATTTGGCAAATTCCCTGGACTGGGCATTGGTATTGTAAAGCTGCGGAAACAGCGGAGCAATGACCAGCATAACCAGCGCCATGAGGGTACAGCAGGCCACCGAAAAGGCTATCATCTTTCTGTCCGTATCCCTGGCCTCTTCCATTTTGCCTGCTCCCAGAAGCTGTCCTACTACAATAGCCACAGAATCGCCCAATGCAATAAATACCACATTAAATAAGTTTGAAATCGTATTGGAAATATTCATTCCTGCTACTACATTCATACCTCTGACGGAATAACACTGCAAAAGCACAGCCATACCCGCTGCCCAAAGAGTCTCATTCAGCAGCAGCGGAGTTCCCTTTATCAGAATTCTTTTTACCAGATAGGCCGGTATTTTTACAGTTTTATACAGACCGGATATATAAGTATTAATTTCCTTATGCCTGTGTGTCCAACCCACTACAATAAGCGCCTCTACATAACGGGAAAGCACGGTTGCAACTGCGGCACCTGCAACTCCCATCTCTGGAAATCCAAATTTTCCGTAAATCAGAAGATAGTTAAATACCAGATTCACTATCACTGCCACAATCCCTGCCTTCATAGGTGTAACAGTTCTTCCGCACTCTCTCAGCGTACTGGCATAAACCTGCACCAGCATAAACGGCGGCAGACCTATGAGCATGATTCTCAGATATTCTTTTCCATAGCGGAGCGCAGCAGACACATCACCTCCGTCCTGATTTCCTTTTAAATACATCTGAATCAGAGGTTCCCCAAAAGTAAGAAACAGCAGAACCGTAATTCCGGTCAGAATTGCTCCCATGTAGAGTTTAAACCGCATGGTATTGGCCACGCCTTCGTCATCCTTCTGCCCGAAAAACTGTGCCGTAAAAATGCCCGCACCGGAAACCCCTCCGAAAATGCACAAATTGTATACAAAAATCAGCTGGTTAACAATGGCAACACCCGTCATCTGTTCTGTACCGACCTGTCCTACCATAATATTATCCAGAAGGCTTACAAAATTCGTAATACCATTCTGAATCATAATCGGTACGGCTATGAGCAGCACCATCTTGTAAAAACTTTTGTCTCCTATCAGCTTTTGTCTCCATGTACTTTTCATCACAATCCCCCTCTTTTGTCTGTTTTGATGGTGATAAGAGACATTATACTCCATGTCTTCGGCTGGATTCAAGACATTCCCACACAAAAAAGACGCCTGGAATTCATATCCGTACTGTGGATGCTTTTCAAGACGAACTGTGACTTTTGAAGCCCTGTCCTGTTCCTTTTCCCTCCTACATTCTGTACGAAGACCTTTCCCCAATTACAAACACTTTATAGAATATCTCCCCAGCCTGCTTTCTGCTAAAATACAAGTAGAACAAATCAGTAAGGAGGCTGCATATATCATGATTATTATCGGAGAAAAAATCAATGGCTCCATTCCCTCTGTTGCCCAGGCCATTGCCAACCGAGATGCGGAATTTATTAAAAACAGAGCAAAAATGCAGGCAGATGCCAATGCTTCTTATATTGACTGCTGTGCCTCTGTGCCGGAGGACATAGAAGCAGATACCTTAAAGTGGATGATTGACTGCATACAGGAAGTTACAGATTTGCCGATTTCCATTGACAGCCCAAGCCCGGATGTGCTGGCTCAAGTCTACACCCACTGCAAACGGCCGGGAATCTTCAATTCCGTATCCGGAGAGGGAGAGAAAATTGACAAGATCTTCCCCATTCTGGCTCAGGAGGAAAATAAGGACTGGCAGGTTATTGCCTTATTAAGCGACAATACGGGAATTCCTAAAACTGCCCAGGACCGGCTGCGGGTTTTCAAACACATTATGGAAAAGGCAGAAGAATATCACATTGCACCTTCCAGAATCCATGTTGACCCTCTGGTGGAAATGTTATGTACTTCCGAAGACGGTATTGCCATGAATGTTGAGGTAATTTCCACTATTCGGAAACAGTATCCTTCCATACACATTACAGCAGCTATCAGCAATATTTCCTTTAACCTGCCTGTGCGAAAGCTCATAAACTGCTGCTTTTTGACACTTGCCATGAATGCGGGTCTGGACAGTGCCATTTTAGACCCGGCCAATCGGGATATGCTGGGACATATCTATGCTACAGAAGCGCTGCTGGGGCTGGACGACTACTGTATGGAATACATAGGAGCCTATCGAGAAGGTTTGATTGGACCTGTAAAATAGGGAATTTTTATAAACTATCAATTACTGCAAACAAAATTACTGCAAACAAAAGGAGGATTTTATTATGAGCCAGATTCAAACTGTTGCGGACGCAGTTGCTGCCGGAAAAGCCAAATTAGTTCCAGGTCTTGTACAGGAAGCCTTAGATGCAGGCTTTGATGCGTCAGAGCTTTTAAATGCTATGATTGACGCTATGGGACTTGTGGGAGAACGTTTCAAAAACAATGAAATCTTTGTTCCCGAAATGCTGATTGCAGCAAAAGCCATGAAAAAGGGCGTGGAAGTGCTCAAACCACATCTGGCCGGAGACGGCGGTGCGGTATGCGGAAAAATGATTATCGGAACTGTTGCCGGGGATTTGCATGACATTGGAAAAAATCTGGTGGCTATGATGATTGAAAGTGCCGGATTCGAGGTCATTGACCTTGGTGTGGATGTCTCTATTTCCAAATTTATGGATGCAATTGCAGAAAATCCGGATGTAAAAATCGTAGGATTATCTGCACTTCTTACCACCACCATGCCGGCTTTGAAAGATACGGTTGCCGCTTTAAATGAAGCAGACTTCCGCAAGAATATCAAGGTCATGGTAGGCGGCGCACCGATTACTCAGGAATTTGCAGACGAAATCGGCGCTGATGCCTATACTCCTGATGCTGCCTCTGCTGCTCAAAAGGCAAAAGAACTGGCAGCATAACTGCATAACTGCCCAAAATGAAACTGCTGCGGGAACACTGTATGCGGGAATATTTTACAGATTCCTGATACGCATGTTTCCGCAGCAGTTTTTTCTTTTCTGCGGGTGCTTTCTATTCTGTGCCCGTGGTATAATAACTGCATAACGTGTAACCCAAGGAGGTTTTATATGAGAACGATAACCTTTGTCCGGGAAAACATCACCGTACAGGTATCTCAGGATACCACGGTGATGGAAGCCGCCAGAACTGCCGGAATTCCTCTTGATACTCCCTGCGCCGGACAGGGAACCTGCGGTAAATGTCTGGTGCGCGTCAAAACCGGAGATACGGAAACAATTGTCAGAGCCTGTCAGACAAACGTGCAGGAGAACATGTCTGTAGACACACACATACGGCAGGAAGAAAACCACCAGATTCTCACCGGAGCCTTTGAGCGAAGGGTGGATTTTTCACCTTCTTCTTTTCCGGCAAATCCAGAAAATGCCTATATGGCTGCCTTTGATATTGGGACCACAACCATTGCCTGTTATCTTTTGGATGGTACTTCGGGAAAACAAATTTGTACTGCCAGCCAAATCAATCCACAGACCGCTTACGGAGCAGATGTAATCTCCAGAGCAGATTATTGTCTGAAAAATGGTTCTGATGAACTTTCTGCCTGTATCCACACGGCTGTAAACGATTTAATCGGAATTTTGGCACAGAAGGGGAACATTTCCCGTGAACAGATTAGCCAGATTTGTCTTGTTGGAAATACCTGTATGCACCATATTTTCTTTTCATTTCCCATGGATTCTCTGGTACGGGCGCCCTATAAGCCTTATCAGAAAGGGCTGATACAGAAAAAAGCTTCTGCCTTCGGCATTGAAATTCACCCCGAAGGACAGCTTTTCTTTTTGCCTGTCATCGCAGGCTTTGTGGGGGCAGATACCATGGGATGCCTATTGGCTCTGCGTCCAGACTTGTCCAAAGACATGACTTTACTTGTGGACATGGGAACCAACGGAGAAATTGTCCTGGGCAGCAAAGAAAAGCTGGTATGCTGCTCTACTGCCGCAGGTCCTGCTTTTGAAGGCGCTAAAATAGAATGCGGCATGCGGGGCGCTCAAGGCGCCATAGATCATGTGTCCTTTCAAGACGGTGTTTTCCAAATCTCTGTTGTGGGAAATCAGGCTCCTGTGGGACTTTGCGGCTCGGGACTGATTGACACTGTGGCCTGCCTGCGGAAGCTGGGAATTATAGACGAAACGGGTCGGCTGCTTACCTCGGAAGAGGTAAAAGCTCTTTACGGAAATCAAATTGCCTCTCATATGACTACAAAAGACGGGCTTCCTGCTTTTCTTTATCACCGGGATTATCCCAACGTCTATCTGACCCAGAAGGATATACGGGAAGTTCAGCTTGCAAAGGGCGCGGTGGCCGCAGGTATTCTCCTGCTTGAAAAACATCTGGGTATTACCCACAGCCAGATTGACCGCGTATGCATTGCCGGAGCTTTCGGTAATTATATGTCACCCGAAAGCGCCTGTACCATCGGACTTCTTCCCGCCGCTCTCCGTCAGAAAATTTTTCCTGTGGGAAATGCCGCGGGAGAGGGTGCCAAAATCGCACTTTTAAACAAAACAGAACGGGAATACACGAAAACACTGATGAACCAAGTAGATTTTCTGGAACTGGCAGCTCTGCCGGAATTTCAGGACTGCTTCATTGATGAACTGGAATTTCCGGACTCCATCTGACCTATTAAAAAATTGCCACAACCAGGAAATCCTCTTGGGAAAACAACATAAAAAGGACGTGTTCATATGAAAACAGAGACTAAAAAACTGATTCTTCTGGGAAAACAGGCAGGATTCACCCATATTTCCCCTCTGGATTGTTCCACCATAAAGCTGCTGCCAGAGGTGCGCCAAATGTGTGCGGAAAACACCTGCCACATGTATGGAAAAAACTGGTCCTGCCCTCCGGGCTGCGGTACTTTAGAAGAATGTGAGGGAAAAATACAGAAATACAGCCATGGCATCCTGGTCCAGACAGTAGGGAAACTGGAGGATTCTATGGATGGAGAAGGTATGATGGAAACGGAAGCAGCCCACAAAGAACATTTTTCCACCATGGAAACATTGCTGCGCCCACTTTATCCACATATGCTCCCCATCGGAGCCGGCTGCTGCACCCGCTGTACTTCCTGCACTTATCCCCTGTCTCCCTGCCGATTTCCGGACAAGTCTTTTGCTTCTATGGAAGCCTACGGTATGCTGGTCACCCAGGTATGCCGGGATAACGGACTGGCATACTATTACGGCCCCTGCACAATTTCATATACCAGTTGTTTTTTACTAACCAAAAAGCTATAATAGAAATCAGAAATTTGGCATTTATGGGGTGTAATATGACAACATTAAACGAAATTAAACAATCTGTAGAAAACGGACATTACAAAGTAACCGAGCAACTGATTAGCCAGGCTTTAAGGCAGCACATTCCTGCCATAAAAATCCTGAACGAAGGTATGGTTCCTGCCATGCGCCATATGGGGGAACGGTACAAAAACAGCGAAGCAGACATTCCCAGAATTCTCTCTTCTGCCAGATGTATGCGTAAAGGTCTGGATTTGCTTACGCCCAATTTGGAATCGGAGCGGGGCAGATACGTGGGAACCGTGATTCTAGGTACTGTGGAAGGAGATTTACACGATGTCGGCAAAAATCTGGTAGCCATTATGTTCCGCAGTGCAGGGTTTAAAGTCATTGACTTGGGCGTGGATATTTCCGAAAAACAGTTTTTAAAAGCCGTGAGGCAGAATCCTGATGTTTCCATTGTCTGCCTGTCTACCCTGCTGACTACCGCCTGCCCCAGTATGCAGCATGCGGTAAAGGCTCTGCGGCAGTCAGATACAGAACACCGGTTAAAAATCATGGTAGGCGGCGGCGCTGTGACAAAGGAATTTGCTGATCGTATCGGCGCTGACGCTTACACAGAATCCGCTGTAGACGCGGCAGAACTGGCAAAAACATTTATTGTCTGAAGAAAGGGGGAGAAATTTACTTTGCAGCTTACCTCTATTTTACTGTATCAAAATCTGAAAGAACAATTTCACATTGCTGACTATCGGCTTTTATCCAAAAACCAGCCCCTTGCCCGTCCCTTTTTCTTTGAGGCAGACAAGGGGTTTAAAAATAACCATATTTATCTCACAGACGCTATTTTAGACCTGGATGTTTTTTCATCCATACCAGAGGACGCCGTGCTGATTATCTGCCAGAAAAATGAGACCTCCCATCTCCCGGAAGGCCGTTTTTCCTGTCTCCTGCTGTCCTGCCATACTTCAGTTATTCATGTATTTAACTGTATCCAGTCTATTTTTGATTATTATGAAGAGTGGGAAGGGCAGTTAGTGTCCATTTGTCATCAGAACGGTTCCCTGTCCGATTTACTGGAAATCTCCCAGCCCGTATTTAAAAATCCTCTGTGCATTATGAATATGGATTTTTCTCTGGTGGCCCACCGGGGGCTTTCCCAGCTTCCCGAAGAACAGCAGATATTTGAAAATGATACGCTCCGTCTGGATTATATTCACGCACTGATTCAGGACGAAAATTTTCATCTGGAGGATGCTTCACCAAAACCTTTCCTCTTTCCGGCTTATCTTACCGGACACCGTTCTCTGAACATCCGCCTGTTTCTGGATGGAAAACCGGAATACCAGCTCTCTATTCTCGAAAACGGAACGCCCCTCACAGATGCGGACTGGTATCTGATTACCATTCTGGCTCATCATGCAGAGTACATTCTGCACCGTATGCAGTCAGAATCCTCTTCCCGCAGCACGACTTTACAGTCTATTTTTCAGAGCATTTTATCGGACCGCACTGCCGATTACATGAGTATCAGCCATCTGCTCACCAATGTGGGCTGGCTGGCAGAGCATACCTATCTGTGCTCCGTCATTCAGACAGAAGGGCCATCATCCCTGAACGGCAATACCATATGCCAGTATATCAAAAGTAAATTTCCCGCTTCCTGCAGCCTTGTTTTAAAGGAATATGTAGTAAGCTTCTATAACGAAACACTATTGAAAATGGAAGCGGAAGAAATTTTCCGGGAACTTGTATATTTTATCCGGGACAGTATGTTAAAAGCCGGATACAGCCGTTCCATGTGCGGGCACATGAATCTGCGCAGGCAGTATCTACAGGCTCTCACCGCTCTGACTCTGGGACTGGAAATCCGTCCCCAGCTCTGGATTCATCATTTTAACCAGATTGCCCTGCCTTATATTCTCCGGCAATCCGTAAAAACCTTTCCCGGCCATATGCTCTGTTACGAGAAATTACTGGATTTACAAAAATCCGACAGACTGCGAAATACGGAATACATGAAAACTTTGCGTGTCTATCTGGAATATAATCTGAATACGGTTCAAAGCGCCAAGGCTCTCTTTATCCACCGGAGTACCTTTCTGTACCGTCTGGAGCGAATTAAAAGTATTCTGGAAACAGATTTGGAAGACTCGGACGAACTGTTTTATCTGAATCTGTCCTTCCGCCTTCTAGACAATGAGGAAATGTAGGCATTCCTACACAGTGTAGCAATGCCGCAGGAATTTTACCTTATTTATACGGATTTACAGACTGTTGTCTTTCCTGTTATCATAAGGTTAGGCAATAAGGAGCTGATCTACTAACAGCTCTTTATGAGAATTATACGGGTACGATTCATGTACCCGGTCACGAGGAGGTATTGCGTATGCTCACAAAAAGGCAAAACTTATTAGAAACCATCCGAGGTGGGAAGCCGGATCGTTATGTAAATCAATATGAAGCACTGGCTATGCTTACGGCTAACCCTTATACAGTAAATAACCCGGCACCTGAATATGGAAAAGGTCCTGTGAAAAATGCCTGGGGTGTAACCAATGTATGGCCGGAAGGGACACCGGGCGGTTTCCCCATTCACGATGAGGAACACATTGTATGCAAGGATATTACGGATTGGAAAAACTATGTACATGCGCCGCGGCTGGATTATTCTGACGCTGAATGGGAGCCATATATCAAAGCCGCAGAGGAAATTGACCGAAAAGAATATTTTGTTACTCAGTTCATAGCGCCTGGTATTTTTGAGCAGTGCCATCATCTGCAGGAAATCCAGAACTGTCTGATGAATTTTTATGAAGAACCGGAAGCTACCCAGGAGCTGATTGACTACCTCACTGAATGGGAACTGCAGTATGCGGAAAAAATCTGCAAATACATAAAACCAGACGCCATTTTTCATCATGATGACTGGGGAAGCCAGACTTCAACCTTTATTTCTCCTGCCATGTTTGAGGAATTTATCCTGCCTTCTTACAAGAAGATTTACGGGTATTATAAATCTCATGGAGTAGAGCTGATTATTCACCACAGCGATTCTTACGCTGCAACACTGGTTCCGTACATGATTGATATGGGCATTGATATCTGGCAGGGAACTATGAGTTCCAACAACATTCCAGAACTGATTGAAAAATACGGGGGCCAGATAACTTTCATGGGCGGTATTGACAGCGCCTCCATCGACAGACCCGACTGGACGCCAGAACTGGTAGATAAAGAAGTACGCAGAGTCTGCCAGGAAAACGGTACAAAATACTTTATTCCGTGTCTGACCCAGGGACTTGGTATCAGTACCTTCTCAGGTGTCTATGAAGCTACAAGCGAAGTCATTGAAAAAATAAGTAAAGAAATTTTCTAGGACAACGATTTTTATAAACATAGAAAAGGCCGCCGCTTTCCTACGACAGCCTTTTCTATGTTTTCACTTTGTCTCTAAATCCGGCTTATACCATCATCCTCATACAATTCATAGGAAGCCCCTTCGTATCCTACATACTGTATGCTGTCTTCCCGAATCCGATTGACACTTTCTGCCGCTTCCGCCACAGGAATACATTTTCCTTTGCGAATAAACAACGGTACTTCGTTCAGCGCCACTTCCACATAGTGATGTCCTTTTTCCAGAATTTCCTCATAAATACTGCCGTCCGGCATGAATTTCACAAATATCATTTCTTCCGGCAGATAGACACAGCGTCCATCTGCATTCTGGGTGTAAACAGGCGCAATCATGATTTCATTTCCCAGCATTAACTGGTCTTCCACAGTCCGCGACCGTTTATCTTCCGGATACACAAAGGCCAGAGGCTTAAAATACATATCATCCTGCAGAGCGGCTTTCATGTACTCACTGTACAGATACGGCACCAGACGATAGCGTACACCTATCACATGGCGGAAATCTTCTGCATTTCCAAAGCGGTAGCTTTCCTGGTCTCTGGTTCCCAGGGCAGAATGGTTTCGCATAAGAGGTGTAAATACTCCAAGGGCTGTCCAGCGGAGCACTAAATCTGCTGTCGCGTCTGCCCCAAAGCCTCCTAAATCCGCACCTGCATACAGGAAACCGCACATATTTAAGGACGGCATCATTTTCAAATTCAGAAGCAAATGTGACCACCAGGATTTGTTATCTCCTGTCCAGATACCGCCATAGCGGTGCATGCCAATGTAGGAAGCTCTGGAAAACATGAGAATTCTTTTATCCGGCGCAATTTTCTCAAAGGCTTTTCCTGCTGCACGGGTCATGTTGTAGCCAAAAAGATTGTGTACCTTATCATGACGGACTCTTTCTCCGTTTACATTATGATAAAAGCTGCGGTAGTCCTCCGGGTCATTGCTCAAGTGCTGCAGCTTCTCGGTAATGCCGTAAGTGCCGCGGCTCTTGTCCTCTGCATAAGCGTCTACCCTATCCCGAAGTTCTTTTTCTCCCTTTTCAGAGTAGAAAATTGCCGGCTCATTCATGTCATTCCAAAAGCCTTCAATTCCCTGGGAAGTCAGAATTTCATATTTACTGCCAAACCACTCTCTTGCCTCTGGATTCAGCACATCCGGAAAATGGGTCCAGCCTGGCCACACAGCCCCTACAAATTCTTTTCCGTCTTCCTGCTTGCAAAAGTACCCCTTGGCTTTTCCCTCTTCGTAGATGTCGTATCCATCCTCAATTTTTACCCCGGCATCAATAATGGGAATTAGATGAATATCCTGGGCTTTCATTTCATCCACAAACGCCTTGAAATCCGGGAAATTCTCTTTATTTACTGTAAAATCTTTGAAGGATTCCATGTAGTCAATATCCATATACAGCATATCCATGGGAATATGATTTTCTCTGTATTGTCTTACCACTTCACGGAAATCCTCTGCTGTCTTATAGCCCCAGCGGCTCTGTCCGAAACCAAAAGCGAATTTCGGCGGAATATAGCTTCGTCCAATGATTTTGCGGAACTGTTTTACAATATCGTATGCGGAGGTTCCTTCTATTATATACAGGTACAAATCCCCTTCCTCGCAAGTGATGTCCAGACGTTTCTGCCGGGTATAACCAATATCAAACGTCAGAGCAGCCGGATAGTCTATAAACATACCAAACGTTTCTTTTCCTGATACAATAATAAAATTGTGTGCCCCATACAGAGACTTTTTATCTTCTGTATGCTCTGGGTCATCCGTACAGTTACTTATGTAAACAAATCCCCGCTTATTAATGCCTCTGTTCGCCTCTCCCAGCCCGTACACAATGTCCTTTTCCTGCATTTCATAAGTAAACTGAAATCCTTTTTCCAGATTAATTTTTCCGTACTTCGGCATTCCTTCCGCACAGGAAAACTCCTGCACAACTGCCTCTGTTTCAAATGGCTTTCCAAACTTGTATTTTTGAATCATTGTCCTTCTCCTTTACATAAACCATTGATGATAAGGTCATTTTAGCATTTTGCAAGTGAGGGCTCAATAGGTGTTTTTTCTCATTTTGATGTAAAATTTCTTACTATTTTGAGCAAACACAAAATCATTCGCCTAAAGGAAAGGGACTATCACACGAATTTTCGTACGATAGTCCCTACTTTTCACCTGACAACTTTATCTCTATTCTTCTTCCGCAGCATCTTCAGAAACTTCACTATCCCCTGCTTCTTCCGGTTCGCTCATGCCGATTCTCGGCTTCGTTTCCAGAATCCTCATGAATTCTTCTCCGGTGATGGTTTCATGCTCATACAGGAATTTCGCCAGTTCATGGAGTTTTGCAATGTTGTCTTCCAATATCTTATATGCCTTATCATGCTGTTTCTTAACCAGTTCCACAACTTTCTTGTCAATCAAAGTCTGTGTCTCAAAGGAGCAGGCCAGGGAACTGTCGCCTCCCAGATACTGATTGGACATGCTCTCCATAGCGACCATATCAAATTCATCGCTCATACCGAAGCGGGTAATCATGCCTCTGGCAATCTTAGTGGCCTGCTCAATATCATTTGACGCACCTGTGGTTACAGAGTGGAAGATAAGCTCTTCTGCCGCCCTTCCGCCTGTAAAGGTTGCAATTTTATTCTCCAGTTCCTCTTTGGACATCAGGAAATGCTCGCCTTCATCCACCTGCATAGTGTAACCAAGGGCGCCTGACGTTCTGGGAATAATGGTAATCTTGTGTACCGGCGCGGAATTAGTCTGCAAAGCAGCTACCAGAGCATGCCCCACTTCGTGATAGGAAACAATCAGCTTTTCCTTCTCAGACAGCACACGGCTTTTTTTCTGGTAACCGGCAATTACCACTTCAATACTTTCTTCCATATCCGCCTGTGTGGCGAATTTTCTTCTGTCACGAACGGCCCGAAGGGCTGCCTCATTTACAATATTTGCCAGTTCTGCACCGGAAGCGCCTGAAGCTGCCTTTGCGATTTCGTGGAAGTTTACATTATCGGAAATCTTGATTTTCCTTGCATGTACCTTCAGGATTTCTTCTCTACCCTTTAAGTCAGGAAGTTCCACCGGAATTCTCCGGTCAAAACGTCCGGGACGAAGCAGAGCCGCATCCAGAGAATCCGGACGGTTGGTTGCCGCCAGAATGACAACGCCCTTAGAACCGTCGAAACCATCCATCTCGGTCAGAAGCTGGTTAAGCGTCTGCTCTCTCTCGTCATTGCCTCCCATGGCACTGCCGTCACGCTTTTTACCAATGGTATCAATCTCATCAATGAACACAATACAAGGCGCTTTTTCATTAGCCTGCTTAAACAAATCCCTTACCTTGGCAGCGCCCATACCCACAAACATCTCCACAAATTCGGAACCCGAAATGGAGAAAAACGGCACATTGGCTTCACCTGCAACGGCTTTTGCCAAAAGGGTTTTACCTGTTCCCGGAGGGCCTACAAGAAGTGCACCCTTCGGCATGGAAGCGCCGATTTCTCTATATTTTTCAGGGTTGTGAAGGTAATCCACGATTTCGGTCAGAAGCTCTTTCGCCTCATCCTCTCCCGCTACATCTGAAAATTTAATTCCCGTAGAGGATTTCACATAAATCTTGGCATTGCTCTTTCCGAACGTCATGGCGCCCGGACCTCCGGCGCCGCCTATGCCTTTCATCATCCGCTTCATAAACCAGCCGCCTACAAACCAGATAAATACAAAAGGAAGTACCCAGGAAATCAAAAAACTCACAAGAGGATTGGCTTTATTCGGTATCTCAGAGGAGAACTTCACACCTGCCTCCTGCAGACGCTCTACCTCCTGTCCGTCCGCGATACGTCCGGTCTTGCAAATCTGCTCTTTTCCGTTCTTGTCTTCACTCTCCAGGGAATAATAGATGGTATCGGATTCCAGATTTACTTCTTTGATTTTTCCATCATCCAAATCTTCCAGAAATTTATCATAGGATACCTGTTTAATACTTTTCTCCGCTATGGCCGGGGTAATAAATAAATTAATGACCATCAAAGCCACCAGAATAATCGCATACCAGAACAACAGCGGTTTCTTCGGCGGCTGAGGCTTCTTTTTTTCTTCGACGTCCATTTCTATCTCCTCCGTTTCAGCACATGGCAGACACAAAAATCTGCTGTGCTATTCTTATTATATCAACTATACGTCTTTCAAAGATAATATGCAATGAAGAAAACATGTTTATTCTATAAAAAAAGAATAAACCGCTTATTTATCATCTCCGGTCAGCTTAATCACAGCTTCCATTTCCTCCGGATCCATGTCCAGAAAGGCCGCCAGTTCTTCCACACTGTATTTCACATTTTCGTCTTCTGTCAGCTCCTTTACCCTTGCTTCCAGATTCCGCACCTTTTCCACCAGAATATTGTCCTCTTTTTTCTGCTGTGTCTGGTCTTCGACAAAAAGGCGCATGGTACTTCTGGCCTCTTCCAGAAGCCACTCTGCAAGGTTTTCCTGTTCTTCTGCTCTTTTAAGAGCCATAAGAAGCCCCATGTTGCCCTCCTGCAGCAAGTCTCCGAAAAAGATTTCCCGGCAGTTCAATTCCTTTGCCGCCTGAATCAAATCCTCCTGCAGACAGCCCAGCAGTTCTTCTGCTTTATAGTGTCTTCCTGCTTTGGATCCCTTTAGAACAGCTTCTTTTTCCGCCTGGCTGGGAAGTACGAAGCCCTCCAGATATTCCTCCAGAAAAGCTTCCTCCTCCGGGGTAAGGGCAAGAATTTCCACTGGGATATCTACAGGCTCAGTACCGTCTTCTCCTTCCGATGCAGCAGAAGCTGCCCCCGTACCCGTCAGACCGGGAGCCATATCTGCCCCTGCTTCTTTGGAACGGCTTATGCTGTATCCCTCCACATAAATTCCCTGCACTTCCAGGAAATCGTACACTTTCTGCAGTTTCTCCTTATCCATGCCCGGTTCGTCAAAAAACTTCTCCACCAACTCTGTGTGAACCTTCTTTCCATTCTGCATGGCTAAGGTCTGTATATCCTTTAATTTCTCCTGAAACTGATTAATATCCATAGCTGCCTCCTTATTGTTCTCTATACTATAAAGGTAGCTTAACACAAACCGTTCCGTCTGAAAAGCGGGGATTACATTTTCGTGATTCTGTCAATGGCTTCCAGCGTATTTTCGTAGGTACCGAAAGCGCTGAGACGGAAATATCCCTCTCCATGCGCTCCGAATCCGCTGCCCGGCGTGCCTACCACATTTACCGTCTTTAAAAGCTGATCGAAAAAGTCCCATGAAGTGGTATTCCCCGGTGTCTTCAGCCATACATAAGGGGCATTGACACCGCCGGATACGGTGTAGCCCGCTTTTTTCAAACCATTGTAAATGGTATGTGCATTCCGCATGTAATAAGCCACCTGCTCTTTCACCTGGGCTTTTCCTTCTTCTGTATATACGGCTGCCCCTGCTTTCTGTACAATATAAGGCGCGCCGTTGTACTTTGTGCCATGGCGTCTTGCCCACAAAGCATTCAGGGAAACCTCCCCGGCCTTCAATTCTTTGGGAACAACCGTGTATCCCAGACGCACACCTGTAAATCCCGCATTCTTGGAAAAGCTGCGAAGCTCTATGGCACAGGTCTGTGCACCTTCACATTCGTAAATGCTGTGAGGCACCTCTTCCTGGGTAATGTAAGCCTCATAAGCTGCGTCATAAATAATGAGAATTCCGTTTCTGTTCGCATAGTCCACCCATTCCTGCAGCTGTGCTTTTGTTACCGCAGCGCCTGTAGGGTTGTTTGGAAAACAGAGATAAATAACATCCGGCGTTTCCTTTGGAAATTCCGGCACAAAACCGTTTTGGGCAGTACAAGGCATATAAATCATACCGTCAAAGTTCTGCGTCTTTGGATTATAGCTGCCTGTGCGCCCTGCCATCACGTTGGTGTCCACATACACCGGATACACAGGGTCGCAGACAGCGATTTTGTTGTTCAGGGCAAGGATTTCCTGAATGTTTCCGGAATCGCACTTGGCGCCGTCTGACACAAAGATTTCATCTGCGTCAATCCGGCATCCTCTGTCCTGAAAATCATTTTTGGCAATGGCTTCCCTTAAAAATCCATATCCCTTATCCGGGGCATAGCCGTGAAAGGTCTCCCCATGAGCCATTTCCTCCACCGCACTGTGCAGAGCCTGAATAATGACAGGCGCCAAAGGCTGTGTCACGTCTCCGATTCCCAGCCGAATAATTTCTTTTCCCGGATTTTCCTGCTGATATGCCGCAATTTTCTTTGCAATGTCGGAAAACAGATAGCTTCCCGGCAGTTTCAGGTAATTTTCATTTATCGTAAACATTTCACATTCTCCTTTAACATTCGTCATAAATCAGCGTCAGTACCATCTGAGCCGTTTCCACCATATTCGTACCGCTGTCCATACTGCATTTCTGAATATAGCGGAAAGCCTCCTCCTCGGAAAGATGATTCCGCTCCATCAAAAGCAGTTTGGCATTTTTAATATAATTTTCTTCCCGCTCTGACCGTTTCTTGGGTTTCTTCTTTGCTTTCTTGTATCTTTTCTCTGCCTGACCTGCCATCAGTTCCACTGTGTTGACCAGGTCGTAAATCTTCACAGGCGTGGTAATGGCCATAATGCCGCTGCCCGCCGCACTTACCGTAGTGGCCGAGCCTATCAGCAGCATTTCAAAATAATCCGGGATACACTGTGCAAGCTGGGAATAATGCATATCCGGCAGTTTGTAGCTGCTGATAACCAGTCCCCTCTGATGTCTGTTTGCCTCAATCAAAGCTGCGGAAGCGGTATTGCAGGATACAATATTTTCAAATCCGTGGTCGGTGAGGATTCTGCGTATCCGCTTTGCATCTTCAATTTTTGGTAATGCCACAATGATGATGCTCATATACTGCTCCCTGCCTTTTCTCCTTCTGCTTATATCTGGTATAAATACTGCTCCAGCTCCCAATCGGAAACCTGTTTCATGTAGCTTTTCCACTCCTTTTTCTTTGCTTTCTTATAATGCTCAAAAAAGGCGGTTCCAAGTATTTCTTTCAGCCACACATCTTTTTCCAGTTCATATAAAGCGTCGCTTAAATTTTCCGGCAGGGAATCAATTCCCTGACTGTTTTTCTCTTCCTCAGACATGCTGCGAATACTTTTTGTCAGTTCCTCCGGTATCTCCAGATTCCGCTCAATCCCATCAATCCCTGCTGCCAGGCAAAGGGCAAACACCAGATATGGGTTTGCGGAAGGGTCCGGGCTCCTCAGTTCGATTTCTTTCTCCCTCTGCCGTCTGGACGGCACCTTGATAAGGGCGGTTCTCTGTCCCGAAGACCAGGTAATCTCCGAAGGCGCCTCAAACCCCGGCACCAGACGTTTGTAAGAATTCACCAGCGGATTGAAAATTGCCGTCATGCCCTTAATGTGCTCCAGAATTCCTGCAATAAAAGCATAGGCCTCACGGCTGAGTCCCAGAATATCATTTTCGTCCTCAAAAATATTCTTCCCGTCTTTATACAAAACCATATTGATGTGCATACCGGAACCATTGACCTCTTCTTTAGGCTTTGGCATAAAGGTAGCATGAAGCCCATGGCGTTTGGAAATGGTTCGCACCGCTACTTTAAAGGTCATCAGCTTGTCTGCTGTTTCCTGCACATCCGACATCGTAAATTCAATTTCCTGCTGTCCGGGCGCAATCTCATGGTGGGAGGATTCCACATCATATCCCATTTCCTCCAGGGTTAGCACAATATCTCTTCTGGCATTTTCGCCCAAATCCACAGGGCTCAAATCCATATAGCCCGCCTGCTCATGGGTAACTGTGGTGGGCATTCCGTTGTCATCTGTGTGAAACAGGAAAAATTCACACTCGGGATTTACCATAAACGTATATCCTTTTTCCTTTGCCTTCCTTACGGTTTCCTGCAGAATATATCTGGGGCTTTCTCTGTAAGGCGTGCCGTCTGCCTTATAAATATCACAGATAAATCTCGCCACCTTCCCCTGCTGAGGACGCCAGGGCAGAATACAGAAGGTATTCAAATCCGGATGTAAATACATGTCCTCCTCTTCGTTTCGATAAAAACCCTCCATGGAAGATGCATCTATGACGCACTGGTTGTCCATGGCCTTCTCCAGCTTACTGAAAGGAACCGCAATATTTTTCATGGTTCCAAACATATCGGTGAACTGGAGACGGATAAATTCCACATCCTCCTCTTCTGCCATCTGCAGAATATCTTCTCTGGTATACTTCTCCATAATTTTTGCTCCTTTTACAAAAAGGGCGCACTTATTCAAAGCTCTGAATAAGAACGCCCTTGTCCTTTATGGGTGGTATTATAGCAGTGTGAATTTTAAATGTCAATGCTTTTCCGTCACTGTCTTTCTCTGCTTAAATTTGCTCCCGTATCTTTGCAAACAAGTCTTCTATATGCTGCGCACCGTTTCCCAGAATCCGGACTGCCAAATCGGTATCTGAAATCCGCGTCACACCGCCCTGAGTTTTTTTGTCTACCTCCAGAAGTTCCCGGATTCTCTCCACTTTCTCTGCCGTATCTTCCTTCCCGAACACCAAAAAGCTGCCCATATGGGAAAAGCCTTCATACATGCCAAGTCCTGGCAAGTCCATGGTCTTGGGGTCAAAGAAACAGTTATCCCTGTAAATCAGTTTCCCCTGCCGCCTTACATTGACCAGATTATGGTAAAAACGGTATTCAAATTTTTCTCCTCTGGCTGCCCGTCCGCAGGACAGCACCTCCTGATATAGAAAAAGGGAACTTTCGTCTTCAAGCTCCGCCTCCAAAGTGCTGCGAAAGGCAGAGTGTGCAAAGGGAATCACCGGCTGGGAACAGTAGTCCATGATACCGCCGTGCGCTACCCGAATACGGGCATTTCTCCTAGCGCTGCCCTCCTTCATCTTGTGGATTTTTTCATAAGCCTGGGCGGAAAACCTCAGTCTGCCGCCTTCCTTTACCTCTATGTCAAATTCCTGGGTATCCCCTTCCATAATGCCTGCTGAGGCAGACAAAACCATGACATGCATAAAGTCTTCTGCTTCGTAAAAGGGGCTCATAATCTTAAAAGGCGCGGTAAACGACATTTGCTCCAGTACGGTTTTCCCCTCTTTTTCCCCTGCCCTCAGGCTGCAAAGAGAAGTTCTTCCGAATTGATTTTCCATACTTAACATCCTTCCAGAAGTACGTTTTTCTGTATCCATTCCACAACCTTATCCGTGCCCTCTTCGCCCCGGATGTTGGTAAAGAGAAACGGCCTGTCTTTCCGCATTTTTCTGGAATCCCGTTCCATGACTTCCAGACTGGCCCCTACATAGGGCGCTAAATCGGTCTTGTTAATCACAAGCAGGTCGGAGCGGACAATGCCCGGACCGCCTTTTCTCGGAATCTTGTCACCCTCTGCCACATCAATGACGAAGATAGTGGCGTCTACTAACTCCGGACTGAAGGTGGCAGACAGGTTATCTCCGCCGCTTTCAATAAACAGCAGCTCAATGTCCGGGAAACGCTCCAACATTTCATCTACTGCTTCCAGGTTCATGGAAGCGTCTTCCCGAATAGCCGTGTGGGGGCAGCCGCCGGTTTCCACACCTATAATGCGCTCTCTTGGAAGCACACTGTTTTTGCAGAGAAATTCTGCATCTTCTTTTGTATAAATATCATTGGTAATGACTCCAATGCTGTACTGTCCTGCCATTTTTCTTGTCAGACATTCAATTAACGCCGTTTTGCCGGAACCCACCGGCCCGGCAACACCTATTTTCACATAAGACATATTTTGTCCCCTTTCTTCTATTGCTATGACATATAAATTCTGGAATACAGGCCTTCATGCTGCATACAACGAATGTCAAATCCGGGAGCGCCTGCCCCCAGAAGTTCTGTTGGAAGTTCCTTCACCTGTTCCAAAAGGCGGCTCATTTCCTCTGTGCAGGACACCAGAATCTGCTGTCCCGTGGTCTGGCTTAAGGGTATGCTCTTGACACAATTGGTCACCATGGCGGACGTCTGGGCATAAAGAAAATGTTCCAGACAGTCCTCCAGGGAAATGCCAATGCTGCTGCAGAAAATTCCGTAAGCTATGACATGATGTGCGCTGCCGCCCTTTTTCGCCTCCAGATAGCAGGCAAAGACCGGTGTCTCATAAACAATTCCGCAGTTTTTCAGCGTCTTTGCAAACCGGGAGCCCATCTTTCTCGACGCCTCCCGGATTTCTGACGGCACTTTTCCCGCCTCCAGCACTTCTTCCAGCTCCTGTAAACCTTCCATATCCTGCTCCTGTGCCCGTTCCCAGGCCAGACGGCAGAAGAAAAGTTCGTTGTATAAAAGATTCTGTGTCAGTTTGTTTCTGATATAGGCTTCTGCCTCTGCCGCATTGGTGACAAGCTCTTTCTGGATATAAGTTTCCAGTCCGTAAGAATGGGAATATCCCCCTATGGGAAACAGAGCGTCATTCACCTGCAGCAGCAGAAATTTACTCTTTTTATCCATACTCTCTCCCTTTTCAAGTTTTTAATGTGTATGGGAATTGATGGAGGCGGAGATTCTTTTGTCAAAATCCAGCACCTGTTCTTTTACTTCCGCCTTTACGCCGTGGATTTTTTCCAGCATTTCCAATACCGGCTGTGTGTAGGGAGTGAGGAAAGTATCTTCCTCCTCTCCCCACAGAAGTACGGCGTGACGGTTTCCGATTTCGTAGCAGACCTTGGCACCCATTTTTTCATGGCCTTTGGCAAGCTTTACTTCAATGACTTTACAAGGCAGAATTTTGGCCGCCAGAAGTGCATCTCCCTCCTGCCAGAGAATATCTCCGGTGCGGATTCCCTTCGTCAGCACAGAATCGTCCAGACGGATACCCACTTCTTTTCCCTCTCTGCTGACCTTTTTGTGGATTCTTTTAAAGGCTTCATCCCATTCAAATTCCACATAATCTATCTTTTTTCCTGTTGTATCCGTATCTTTTAGATTTCCCCAAATGTTTTCACACAGCATTTTTCTCTCTCCTACCACCAGTTTAATAACAGCATTACACCTGGAATCCAGGCTGTTACCACACCTTCAAACACCTGCAGGTAAGGCACAAATTTCCCCAGCTTCTTTCCCATAATATCCTCTACAAAGGCCGTTCCCCAGAGAATAGCCCACAGATACCAGATGGCTGCCCATCTCCAGTCCGGGGCAATGTTCCATATGGGAATTCCCACAAAGCCCTCCATGGTTCCGAAAATCACGGCATTGACTGCCACGAAGGAAGAGAACCAGGCAAAAGGACGGGTGTCCAGATGAAACAGGTTGTTGGCAGCTACAAACAAGTAGGTAAAGCCAAAGAGAAGACCTGTGCCTGCAGCATAATAATTTCCCTGCGCCAGGTTGACGAAGTTAATAAACAGGGAGAGGCCGCCTGTGAAAATGTTCATCACAGACGCTGCTTTCCCGTCTATGCGGCAGAGGCCGCAGATACCGTTGTTAATTAGTACAATTCCTACAAAAAGCAGACAAACTCCTAACATATTCCCTCTCCTCTTTTAGAATAAACTGTAAAGCTGTGTCAGCGGAAGACTCTTAGCCGGCTTGGATGTGATGGAAACACCGTCTGCCTTTACCTCATAAGTTTCCGGGTCTACGGTAATTTCCGGTGTGGCGCTGTTGAATTTCATATCCTTTTTGCCGATATTTCTGCAGTTTTCTACCGGAAGCACGATTTTTTCCAGTCCGTATTTTTCCTTTACGCCCTCTTCTGCTGCCGCCTTGGACACAAAGGTAATGCTTGTTTTGTATTTTGCCTTTCCCTGCGCCCCGAACATCGGACGGTAGATAACAGGCTGTGTAGTCGGAATGGAAGCGTTGGCATCACCCATTTTGGAAGCTACAATCATGCCGCCTTTTAAAATCATTTCCGGCTTCACACCAAAGAAAGCAGGATTCCACAGTACCAGGTCTGCGAATTTGCCTTCCTCCACAGAACCTACATAGTTGGAAATTCCATGGGTAATGGCCGGGTTGATGGTATATTTGGAAATATATCTCTTTACACGGAAGTTGTCGTTTCCATTAGCTGCGTCTTCCAAAAGAGCGCCTCTTTCATCTTTCATCTTGCTGGCGGTCTGCCAGGTTCTGGTGATGACCTCACCGATACGTCCCATAGCCTGGGAATCAGAGCTCATCATACTGAAAACGCCCATGTCGTGAAGCACGTCTTCTGCCGCAATGGTTTCCGGACGGATTCTGGAATCTGCAAAAGCCACGTCTTCAGGGATTTTCTTATCCAGGTGATGGCACACCATTAACATGTCCAGGTGCTCGTCCAGAGTATTTACCGTAAACGGCATAGTGGGATTTGTGGAAGAGGGCAGTACGTTTTCTGTGGCTGCCGCACGGATAATATCCGGCGCATGTCCGCCGCCTGCACCCTCGGTATGGTAAGTATGAATGGTTCTTCCCGCAATGGCATCTAAGGTATCCTCCACGCAGCCCCCTTCGTTTAAGGTGTCGGTGTGAATGGCAACCTGTACGTCATATTCGTCTGCCACATTTAAGCAGTGGTCAATAACAGCCGGAGTTGCGCCCCAGTCCTCGTGAATTTTCAGTCCCATGGCGCCTGCTTTTACCTGTTCCTCCAGAGGGCCTTCATCAGAGCAGTTTCCCTTACCCAGAAATCCCAGATTCATGGAATACTCCTCTGCGGCCTGAAGCATTTTTTCTATATTCCAGGGGCCCGGTGTACAAGTAGTTGCATTTGTTCCGTCTGCCGGGCCTGTACCTCCGCCAATCATAGTTGTAACACCGGAATACAGCGCACAGTCAATCTGCTGCGGGCAGATGTAATGAATATGGGTGTCAATACCGCCTGCAGTGACAATCAGCCCTTCTCCTGCCAGCGCTTCTGTGGACGCGCCTACAATCATCCCCGGAGTCACACCGTCCATAACGGCAGGATTTCCAGCCTTACCAATACCCTTGATTTTGCCGTCTTTGATTCCGATATCCGCTTTCACAATCCCTGTATAGTCTACAATCAGGGCGTTGGTAATTACCAAATCCAAATCTCCGTCGCTGCTTTTTGTTTTTACAGACTGTCCCATACCATCACGGATGGTTTTGCCGCCGCCGAACTTAATTTCGTCACCGTAATGGGTATAGTCTTTTTCCACTTCAATGACAAGGCTGGTATCTGCAAGTCTTACTTTATCCCCTGTAGTAGGGCCGTACATTGCCGCGTATTTTTCACCGGAAATCTTTGTGCTCATTTGTCTGCCTCCTTACTCTAAAAAACCCTTTCTCGCTGCTGTCTCAAGTGCCGCCTTTTTCGTACTTTCGGATACCTGGGCACAGGTTAAATCATTAAAACCGAAAATGCGCTTTGTGCCGCCCATTTCCGTAAGCTGCACTTCCTTTTCCTCTCCGGGCTCAAATCTTACAGAAGTACCGGAAGGAATGTCCAGATGGTATCCATATGCTTTTTCCCTGTCAAATTTCAGACATCTGTTGACTTCAAAGAAGTGAAAATGGGAACCTACCTGCACAGGTCTGTCTCCTACATTGGACACAGAAAGCACAAGACTCTTTTTCCCTTCGTTTAAGGTAATTTCTCTGTCTAAAGCCATGATTTCTCCGATTTTCATCCTTGTTTCCTCCTTACTGAATAGGGTCATGTACCGTTACCAGCTTGGTGCCGTCCGGGAAAGTTGCCTCTACCTGTACCTCATGCACCATGTCTGCCACACCGTCCATAACATCCTCTCTTGTCAAAAGTTCTCTTCCAAGACGCATAAGTTCTACCACGTCTTTTCCGTCTCTTGCCAGTTCCAGAAGCTCTGAACTAATGAAAGCCACAGCCTCCACATAATTCAGCTTCAGCCCTCTGTCTTTTCTTTCTTTTGCCAGCATACCTGCCATATGCAGCATTAATTTTTCCTGTTCCTTGGGATTGAGTCGCATGAATTTGTCCTCCTTGTCTTGTTCTCTTGTATCTTAAAAGCTGCTGCCCATCAAAGACCTGTCCACAGCCTCTGCTGCCTTTCGCCCCTCTGCAATAGCCCACACCACCAGAGACTGGCCTCTGTGCATATCGCCTGCCACGAATACGCCTGGTACACTGGTTTCGTATTCCTCAGGCTTTGTCAGCACATTGGTTCTGGAGTTTAACTCTGTTCCAAAAGCGTCTGTGACATATTTCTGACTGCCCAGAAAACCGGCGGCAATCAGTACCAACTGTGCCGGACGCACTTCTTCTGTACCTTCTACGGGAACCATATTCATCCGTCCGGTTTTCTCATCTTTTTTCGGCTCCAGCTTCACAGTTTTTGCCTTCTTTACATTGCCCTTTTCATCCTTGATAAACTCTGCCACCGTGGTCTGATAAATGCGTGGGTCTTTTCCAAAGACAGCAATGGCTTCCTCCTGACCGTAATCCGTTTTCAGCACCCTGGGCCACTCCGGCCATGGATTTTGTAAAGTCCTTTTTTTCGGGGGTTCGGGCATCATTTCCAGCTGGGTTACGGATTTTGCCCCCAGACGAACGGCGGTTCCCACACAGTCATTTCCCGTATCACCCCCACCGATAACCAGCACGTCTTTTCCTTTGGCGGAAATATACTGCTTATCCTCAAAATTGGAATCCAGAAGGCTTTTGGTCACGGAAGTAAGAAAGTCTACAGCAAAGTAAATATTGCCTGCCTCCCGTCCCGGTACGGAAATATCTCTGGGATTGGAGGCACCACAGGCCAGCACCACCCTGTCAAAGTCCTTTCGGATTTGAGATGCCTTCATGTCCTTTCCCACATCCACACCGGTCCGGAATACCACACCTTCCTCTTCCATCAGCTTCACTCTTCTGTCAATGACGGATTTATCCAGTTTCATGTTGGGAATACCATAGCGCAGAAGCCCGCCTATCCGGTCACTACGCTCAAACACCGTAACCTCATGTCCCCTGCGGTTTAATTCCTGAGCTGCCGCCAGTCCTGAAGGTCCGCTGCCAATGACAGCCACCTTTTTCCCGGTGCGCACCGGAATCTTCTGAGGCGTCACCCAACCCTCTTCCCAGGCTTTTTCTATAATCGCCCTCTCGTTTTCCTTGGTAGCCACCGGTTCTCCGTTTACATTACAGGTGCAGGCCGCCTCACACAAAGCCGGACATACCCGGCTGGTAAATTCCGGGAAACTATGTGTCTTAGCCAGACGGTCATACGCCTGTTTCCATTTGCCCCGGTATACCAGGTCATTGGTCTCCGGCACCAGATTGTGCAGGGGACATCCCGACGCCATGCCTGCAATCATCATGCCGGACTGGCAGAAGGGCACGCCGCACTCCATACAGCGGGCGCCCTGTTTCTGCTGCTCTTTCAGGGACAGCGGCTTCTTAAATTCCTGAAAATCTCTGATTCTCTCCAGCGGCTCTCTGTGAGCCGCTTCTTTTCTGTCAAATTCTAAAAATCCCGTGGGTTTTCCCATGTTCTGCCTCCGTTTCAAAAATCAAATCTTCCTGTTTCTATTTCTGAAATACCTCAGTAAACGCTTCCATCTGCGCCTGTTCTGTAGACATTCCCTGCTCTTCCAATTTCATGCTCAGGGCTGTCATCTTCTTGTAATCATATGGAATGATTTTCTTGAATTTCGGCAGGTACTCTGTGAAATGCTCCAGTACCTCCTGTGCTTTCTCCGACCCTGTCAAAGCCTGGTGCTCCCTGAGCATGCTCTTTAATTCATGTACATCGATCTTGCTCTCCAGCTTCTCAATGGAAATCATCTGTTTATTCAGATTTTTGTACAGGGTGTTGTCCTCGTCCAGTACATAAGCAATACCGCCGCTCATACCAGCCGCAAAATTCTTGCCTGTGGAGCCCAGAATCACTACCCGGCCTCCGGTCATATATTCGCAGCCATGCTCACCTACGCCTTCCACCACTGCATAAGCGCCTGAATTTCGCACGGCAAAACGCTCGCCTGCCACACCGTTTATAAAGACTTTTCCACTTGTAGCGCCGTAAAGTGCAACGTTACCCACAATCATATTGTCTTTTGCACAGTAATGCCTGTTTTTCGGCGGATAAATCACCAGCTTTCCTCCGGAAAGGCCTTTTCCGTAATAGTCGTTGGTATCGCCTTCCAGATTCAGGGTCAGTCCCTTTGGAATGAACGCACCGAAACTCTGTCCCCCGGAACCCTTGCAGTTCACCGTCAAAGTGTCTTCCGGCAGTCCGTTTTTATGCTGCCTTGTGATTTCTGCGCCGAAAATAGTTCCAAAGGTTCTGTCCGTATTGCTCACTTCTACGGACACAGCGGCTTTCTCTCCCTTTTTCAGAGCCGTACCCAGCTTTTTCAGCAGTACCTTTTCATCCAGCGTCTTCTCAAGCTGGAAGTCATAAGCCTTATCCGGCTGGAAAATCACCTGGTCTTTGTCCTTCAGATAAGGATTTTCCAGAATCGCGCTTAGATCAATCTTAGCGGCCATGGGATTTTCCGCTTCTTGCTTCGCCTTTAAAAGGTCGCTTCTTCCCACCATTTCATCCAGACTGCGGATACCCAGTTTTGCCATATATTCCCGCAGCTCCTCTGCAATAAAGCGCATAAAATTTACCACATACTCCGGTTTTCCCTGAAACCTCTTGCGAAGCTCCGGATTCTGGGTAGCCACGCCCACCGGACAGGTATCCAGGTTGCAGACTCTCATCATGACGCATCCCATGGTTACCAAAGGCGCTGTGGCAAAGCCGAATTCTTCCGCACCCAGAAGCGCCGCAATGGCTACGTCACGTCCGCTCATCAGCTTTCCGTCCGTCTCTATCATCACCCGGTTTCGCAGACCGTTTCTCTGCAGCGTCTGATGTGTTTCCGCCAGTCCCAGTTCCCAGGGAAGTCCTGCGTTGTGAATGGAGCTTTCCGGCGCTGCTCCCGTACCGCCGTCATAGCCGGAAATGAGAATCACCTGCGCGCCCGCTTTGGCCACGCCTGCTGCCACGGTTCCCACTCCTGCCTCAGAAACCAGTTTTACGGAAATCCGGGCATATTTGTTGGCATTTTTCAAATCATAGATAAGCTGTGCCAAATCTTCAATAGAATAAATATCGTGATGAGGCGGCGGGGAAATCAGGCTGACTCCCGGTGTGGAGTGTCTGGTTCTGGCTACCCACGGGTATACCTTTCTGGCAGGCAGATGTCCGCCCTCTCCCGGCTTCGCTCCCTGGGCCATCTTAATCTGAATCTCCTGGGCGCTGACCAGATAGCGGCTGGTTACGCCGAAACGTCCGCTGGCCACCTGCTTAATCGCAGAACATCTGTCCCTGTCACTTCCTGCAGAATCCAGACGCTCCTCGCTTTCTCCTCCCTCACCGGTGTTGGATTTGCCGTGAAGCATATTCATAGCCAGAGCCAGGGTTTCGTGTGCTTCCTGAGAAATGGACCCATAGGACATTGCCCCTGTTTTAAATCGTTTCACAATATTGTCCACACTTTCCACTTCCTCCAGAGAAATGGGATGTTCCGCAAATTTAAAGTCCATAAGACTGCGGAGATTTCCGCTTCGCTCTGCGTCTACCATCTGTGTATATTCTTTAAACATACCGTAGTCCCCCAGACGGGTGGCTTTCTGCAGCATGTGAATGGTTGCCGGATTGTAGCGGTGTTCTTCTCCGTCCTTGCGCATTTTGTGTCTGCCCATGCTGTCCAAAGTCAAATCTGTGCTTCTGCCCAACGGGTCAAAGGCCTGAGAATGAAGCATATCCACGTTCCGAGCTATATCGTCCAGCGTAATGCCGCCTACACGGCTCACCGTACCGGCAAAATATTTGTCAATGACTTCCTTGGAGATACCGATAGCCTCGAAAATCTTAGAGCCCTGATAGGACTGAATGGTGGAAATTCCCATTTTAGACGCAATTTTTACAATGCCGTGAATCACAGCGTAATTATAATCATTGACTGCTGCATAGTAATCTTTATCCAGCAGCTTTTCGTCAATCAGTTCCTGAATGGTATCCAAGGCCAGATACGGATTCACTGCACAGGCTCCGTATCCCAAAAGAGCTGCAAAATGGTGTACTTCTCTTGGCTCCCCGGATTCCAGAATCAGCGCCAGAGAGGTCTGCTTTTTCGTATCCACCAGGTGCTGGTGCACTGCGGAAACCGCCAGAAGTGACGGAATGGGCACATGGTTTTCATCCACGCCCCTGTCGGAGAGAATCACAATGTTAGCCCCTTCTCTGTACACCTTATCCACCTCTACAAACAGCCGTTCCATGGCCCTCTCCAGCTTGGTGGATTTATAGTAAGTAGTAGGAACCACTGCCGCCTTGAAGCCTTCCTGCTTCATATTTTTGATTTTCAGCAAATCGGTGTTTGTGAGAATCGGGTTATTGATTTTCAACACCTGACAGTTTTCCGGTACCTGCTCCAGCAGATTTCCGTCCTTGCCTACATACACGGTGGTACTGGTAACGATTTCCTCACGGATAGCGTCAATAGGCGGATTTGTGACCTGTGCAAAAAGCTGTTTAAAGTAGTCGAACAAAGGCCGGTTCTTTTCAGAAAGCACAGCCAGCGGGGTATCCGCACCCATGGCTGCAATGCCCTCCGCCCCGTTTAAAGCCATACTGCAAATGGAATTGCGGTACTCCTCATATGTATAACCAAAGGCTTTCTGCAGCTGTTTTCTCTGCTTTGGCGTATACTCTTCCACACGGATATTGGGAATCTTTAAATCCTTTAATTCCACCAGATTGCTGTCCAGCCATTCGCCGTAAGGCTGCGCCTTGGCATAACTTTCCTTTATCTCGTTGTCAGACAGGATTCTGCCCTTCACCGTATCAATCAGAAGCATTTTTCCCGGGTGCAGACGTTCTTTCTGTACAATGTCCTCTTCCGGAACCTTCAGCACACCTACCTCGGATGCCAGTATTACGTCGCCGTTTTTCATCACATAATATCTGGAAGGACGCAGGCCGTTTCTGTCCAATACGGCTCCCATCACATCTCCGTCGGAAAATACAATGGAGGCCGGGCCGTCCCATGGCTCCATCATAGTGGCATAATACTGGTAGAAGTCACGTTTTTCCTGCGACAGAGTTTTATTATTGGCCCACGGCTCCGGAATGGTAATCATCACAGCCAGAGGCAGCTCCATACCACTCATAACCAGGAATTCCAGGGTATTATCCAGCATGGCGGAGTCGGAACCTCTGCGGTCTACCACGGGAAGAACCTTGTGCAGCTGCCCTTTCAGATGAGGAGACGCCATATTTTCCTCTCTGGCCTGCATTTTATCTGCGTTGCCCCGTATGGTGTTGATTTCCCCATTATGTACCATGAAGCGATTGGGATGTGCTCTCTCCCAGCTTGGATTGGTATTGGTGCTGAATCTGGAATGTACCATGGCAATGGCAGATTCATAATCTCTATCCTGCAAATCCGCAAAAAAAGTTCTAAGCTGCCCTACCAGAAACATGCCCTTGTAGACAATGGTCCGGCTGGACATGGAAACCACATAGGTGTTGTCATTGCTCTGCTCAAAGACTCTTCTGGCAATGTACAGCTTCCGGTCAAAATCAAGCCCTTTTTCCACACCTTCCGGCTTTTTGATAAAGGCCTGCACAATATGGGGCATACATTCTTTCGCTTTGTGTCCCAGTACCTGGGGATATACAGGGACTTCCCGGTATCCCAGCAGTTCCAGGCCTTCCTTTTCGGCAATGATTTCAAACATTTTCTTTGCCTGTCTGCGCTTTATCTCATCCTGAGGGAAAAACAGCTGTGCAATTCCGTATTCCCGTTCTCCTCCAATGGCAATGTTCAGCTTCTTACAGACCTTTGCAAAGAATTTATGGGAAATCTGCAGGAGGATTCCCACACCGTCCCCGGTTTTGCCTTCCGCGTCTTTTCCGGCGCGGTGTTCCAGATTTTCCACAATGCACAGCGCCCGTTCTACGGTCTGGTGGCTTTTGATACCTTTGCTGTTTACCACAGCGCCGATACCGCAGTTATCGTGTTCAAATGCGGGGCTGTATAAGCCCTGTTGATTTCGGCTCATATTAATTTCCTCCTTGCTTTCCATATTCATCTGCTGCCTTTACAAATCCCCGAAACAGCGGGTGGGCACGGTTTGGTCTGGATTTCAGTTCCGGGTGGCCCTGCGTTCCCACAAAGAAGGGGTGGTCTTCAATTTCTATCATTTCTACGATTCTTCCGTCAGGGGACAGACCGGACAGCACCAGTCCTGCTTCCTCCAGACGGAGCCGGTAATCGTTGTTGAACTCATAGCGGTGCCTGTGACGTTCGGAAATCTCTTCTTCCCCGTAAAGCTGCCGCGCCTTTGTGCCCTCTTTCAGCACACAGGGGTAGGCTCCAAGCCGCAGGGTTCCCCCCAGATTTTCCACACCATTTTGTTCCGACATCAAATCTATCACCGGATACATGGTGTCCGGGTTCAGTTCCGCACTGTTGGCATCCCGATACCCCAACACATCTCTGGCAAATTCCACGATAGCCATCTGCATGCCCAGACAGATACCAAGGAATGGGATTTTCTTCTCTCTGGCATACTGCACGGCCTGAATTTTCCCTTCCGTACCTCTGGTGCCAAAGCCTCCGGGAATCAAGATTCCATGTACTCCTGAAAGAAGCCCTTCACAGCCCTGCTTTTCAATATCCTCGGAATCCACCCAACGCAGCTTCACGCTTACATGTCCGGCAATGCCGCCGTGCTTTAAAGCTTCTACCACACTTAAATATGCGTCATGAAGCTGAACGTATTTTCCCACGATGGCAATCTCCGTTTCGGATACCGGGTGCTTCAAGGCCTCCACCATGGCTTTCCACTCCTCCAGATCCGGTTTTCCACAGGGCAGCTTCAGACACTCACAAACGGCCTGGGCCAGATATTCTTTCTCCATGGCCAGAGGCGCTTCATAGAGATATTCCACATCCAGATTCTGCAGTACATGATTGGAGGGCACGTTGCAAAACAGGGCAATTTTGTCCTTTAATTCCTCGGACAGAGGGTATTCCGAACGGCACACCAGAATATCCGGCTGCAGTCCCATACCCTGAAGCTCCTTTACGCTTGCCTGGGTAGGCTTGGTCTTCAGCTCCCCTGACGCTTTCAGATACGGAATAAGCGTCACATGAATAAGCGCTGCATTTTCTTTGCCCACATCATGCTGAAACTGGCGGATAGCTTCTAAAAACGGCTGGCTTTCGATATCCCCTGCCGTACCTCCTACCTCGATAATAGCAATACGGTTTTCTTCCGGCAGTTTACCCCTATAAAACCGGCTTTTAATCTCATTTGTAATGTGAGGTATGACCTGAACCGTTCTTCCGCCATAATCTCCGTGGCGTTCCTTCTGGAGAACGGACCAGTAAATTTTACCTGTAGTTACATTGGAATGTTTATCCAGACTTTCATCAATAAACCGCTCGTAATGCCCCAGATCCAGATCTGTTTCCGTCCCATCATCTGTCACAAACACTTCTCCGTGCTGTATGGGGTTCATGGTACCCGGGTCTATATTAATGTAAGGGTCAAATTTCTGCATAGTGACCTGATACCCTCTCGCTTTTAACAGTCTC
>DXFK01000177.1 GCA_019114495.1 Candidatus Blautia stercoravium | reverse complement strand
AAAAGCCAGCTGTGCGGCAGAAAAAGCAGCTGCCAAAGCACGTTATCAGAAAAAAGTAGCAGAGCTGGAAAAAGAACATAAAGCAGCTGTGGCAAAGCTTTCCGATCATCAGGAAATCAAAGACGAAAACTATGTATATAAAAACAGGCTCTTTGACGCAAAGATGACCATGGAAAAAGAATTCCAGGAAGCAAAAGACAGAAGACATGCGGCGTATTCTTATAAGTTTCACTTGATTGATTTGCTGCGTATGTCCAAGTTTACTTTTATAGAAGCAAGAACACAGAAATGGGAAAACTATAAATATACCTTTAACCGCAGAACATTCCTTCTGCAGAACGGTTTGTATATCGCCATTCTGTTGATATTCATTGCACTGTGTATTATTACACCGATTGTGAAAGGTTCACCGCTTTTGACTTACAACAATGTACTGAATATTCTTCAGCAGGCTTCCCCTCGTATGTTCCTGGCATTAGGTGTAGCAGCGTTAATCCTTTTAGCTGGTACAGACCTTTCCATCGGACGTATGGTTGGTATGGGTATGACAGCTGCAACCATTATTATGCATCAGGGTGTTAATACAGGTGGTGTGTTCGGTCACATTTTTGACTTTACAGGTCTGCCTGTCATAACCAAAGTTATTTTGGCTTTAGTAGTTTGTATTGTGTTATGTACTTTCTTTACAACCATAGCAGGATTCTTTACAGCAAAGTTTAAAATGCACCCGTTTATTTCTACCATGGCAAACATGCTGGTAATCTTCGGTATTGTTACTTATGCAACAAAGGGTGTGTCCTTCGGTGCCATTGAAGCTACTATTCCTAATATGGTTATTCCGAAAGTAAACGGCTTCCCAACCATTATTCTGTGGGCTGTTGCAGCTATTGCTATTGTATGGTTTATCTGGAATAAAACAACGTTTGGTAAAAATCTGTATGCAGTAGGCGGAAATCCGGAAGCTGCATCTGTATCCGGTATTTCTGTATTTGGCGTAACTGTAGGTGCTTTCGTTATGGCTGGTGTTCTTTACGGATTTGGTTCCTGGCTGGAATGTATCCGAATGGTTGGTTCCGGTTCCGCAGCTTATGGACAGGGCTGGGAAATGGACGCTATCGCAGCCTGCGTTGTAGGTGGTGTATCCTTTACAGGTGGTATTGGTAAAATCTCCGGCGTTGTAGTTGGTGTATTTATCTTTACAGCGCTTACTTATTCCCTGACAATCCTCGGCATTGACACGAACCTGCAGTTCGTATTCTCAGGTATCATTATCCTTGTAGCCGTTACATTGGACTGTCTGAAATACGTTCAGAAGAAATAGGCGTAAGATTTAAAAAGACATTGTTCATAAGAAGATTTTCAAAAGAGTCAGATGCGGGTCTGGCTCTTTTATGTTATAATAATGCAAAAAGATGAGTGAAAATACGGAGAAGGAAAATGGATACATATACAGTGCTTTTGGTAGATGATGAAGAAGAAGTCATTCAGGTGATTATGCGAAAAATCAACTGGGAGGGGTTGGGATTTTCTGTTATCGGATATGCCAATAATGGTGTGAAAGCATTGGAAATGGTGGAAGAATTTCAGCCGGATGTGGTGATGACGGATATTAAAATGCCCTACATGGACGGTATGGAACTGGCAGGACATATCAAAGCCGATTATCCGGCTACCAAGCTGCTTCTTTTTACCGGGTTTGATGAATTTGAATATGCCAAAGAAGCCGTCCATCTGGAGGTGGAGGAGTATATTCTGAAACCGGTGAATTCTGTGGAGCTGACGAATGTGTTTACCCAGTTAAAGATAAAGCTGGATCAGGAAATCAGCGAAAAGCGAAATACAGAATCTTTAAAAAAATATTATATGGATTCCCTGCCGCTTCTACAGGCAAATTTTTATGCAACTCTGCTGGAGGGGCGGATTCACGAAGAGGAGCTGAAGCGATATCTTTCGGACTATCAGATTTCTCTTCCGGGCCCTATTTTCTGCTGTCTGGTGATTCATACATCTTCTTCTCAGGTGCCGGAGGATATGAATCCGCTGCTTTTGGCGGCTTCCGTGGAAAAACAGGCTAAGGAACATCTGGGGGAAAAGTGGAGAGCCAAGTGTTTCTCTTATCTTGGGAAAACCATTCTGATTGCCCAGTTGTCCGGAGAAAATGAAATTTCTGAGCTGACGGATGACAGCGACCGTTTTTGCCGGTACGCACATCGGATCATCGGCGCCAATGTAACCGTGGGAATCGGCCAGGTGTGCGGAAGTATTTTGGAACTGTCCCAGTCTTACAGCAGCGCCAGAGAAGCCATTTCCTACCGGGTGCTCTACGGAACTTCCAGAGCCATTAATATTCAGGAAATTGCCCCACATGAGAAGAATAAACCGGGTTCCAGCCACGAAGGGGAACTGTCCTACCTGTTTAAAACCATTCGTCTGAACGAGAGGCCGGAAATCTCCCAGGCAGTCCATGCGTATCTTGGCAGCATTTCCTTTAAGGAAAAATCCCTGCAGCAGCACCACCTGGACGTCATGGAGCTTCTCAGCGAATTCTGCCGGTTTGCGGCAAACAATGATATTGTACTGGAAGAGCTCTCAAAAGATATGGGAAAACTATACGGCAGAGTTCTGGACATGGGACCGGATACGCTGGAAAAGTGGATGGTGAACATCAGTGTTTCTCTCCACGAAAAGCTGCTGAATGCCCGGACAAAGTCTACCAAATCCTTTGTGGAAAAGGCAAAAGATTATGTGCATAACAATTATGTGAACGAAGAACTTTCTCTGGACAGTATCTGTGAAGTGCTGGGAGTCTCCAATTCTTATTTTTCTACAATTTTTAAAAAGGAGACAGGGAAGTCCTTTATTGGCTATCTGACGGATTACCGCATGGACAGGGCGTCCCGGCTTTTGCTGGAGACAAACGAAAAGAGTTATATTATAGGGAAGAAAGTGGGATACACGGACCCCAATTATTTCAGTTATGTGTTTAAACGGCGGTTCGGGGTATCACCTTCCAAGTACAGAACGGAGTACAGAGAAAGTGAAAAATAAGTATTTCAGACAACTGAAAAAAATGAAGCCAAAGGAAATTCAGACCACCATTATGCTGGCTTCTTCTGTGGTGTCGATTTCCATCATGCTGATTCTAGGAGTGGTTCTGTATCTGCGGTTCTCCAATTCTGCCAGGGCGGAAACCATAAACAGCACACAGAAGCTGATGGAGCAGACAGGGGAGAACCTGGAAGAATATCTGGTGAGCATGCGGCAGATTTCCGATGCGGTTTATTACAATGTGGTGAAGGAAAGTGACTTTGAGAAGAATAGGCAGGATATACAAAGCGGAATGAATCTGTTGTATGAGGCTAACAAAGAAAATCTCAGAAGTATTGCCATATATAACAACTACGGAAGCCTTATGGCGGCGGAACCGGTGGCCTCTCAGAAGGAAGACCCGGACGTAACCAGCCAGGGATGGTATCAGAAGGCCATGGAGGAGATGGAAAATATGCATTTTTCCACACCCCATATTCAGAATTTGTTCAATGACACAACACACCGTTATTATTGGGTGGTTTCTTTAAGCCGTGTGGTGGAATTAACAGACCAAGGAGTTCCCCAGGCAGGTGTGCTTCTGGTAGACATGGATTTTTCCAGTATCTCCCGTATGATGAAGCAGATTAATGAAGTGAACAACGGGCAGTATTACTATTTGTGCGACAGCAACGGTGAAATTGTCTATCACCCCAGGCAGATACAAATCAGTGACGGAATTTACGAAGAAAACAGCAAACGGGCAGCAAACTACAAAGACGGTGTTTATGACGAGGCTTTTGAAGGGGAAAACCGGAAAGTGGTGGTAAATACCATCAGTTATACCGGATGGAAACTGGTAGGAGTGATTCCCCATTCCACTTTTAATCACGGCATGGTAAACATCCGTTATTTTGCTGTTATGATGATTCTGTTGATGACCATGATGCTGGTGGTGATTAACCGGGTGGTTTCCCTTAGGATTTCCAGCCCCATATTGAAACTGAATCAGTCGGTGCGGAAGTATGAAGCAGGGGAGAAACCGGAAATTTACATTGGCGGTTCTCAGGAAATCCGTCATCTGGGCTATTCCATTCAGAAGTCTTACGAACAGATTGACGAGCTGATGAAGGAAATTGTCCTGGAACAAAACGAGAGAAGAAAGAGTGAATTAGACGCTTTGCAGGGCCAGATTCATCCCCATTTTCTGTACAACACACTGGAATCCATTACCTGGATGATAGAGGGAGAACGAAACGATGAGGCGGTCTTTATGATTTCCCAACTGGCCAGATTGTTTCGTATCAGTCTTTCTAAAGGCCGGACCGTGATTACCATAAAAGATGAACTGCAGCATGCGCAAAGCTATATGAATATACAAAAGGTTCGGTATAAAAACTCTTTTTCTGTGACCTTTGATGTGGAGGAAGAGCTGTATTCCTATTGTACGGTAAAGCTGATTCTGCAGCCCATACTGGAAAATGCCATTCATTATGGCGTTGGCAATAAGGAAGACAGCGGAGAAATCCGGATAACCGGAAGGCGCGAAGGAGACCGGATTGTTCTAGCTGTTTCCGATAACGGGCTTGGTATGTCAGAGGAGGAAGTGGCTCTTGTACTGACGGACAGTAACCGGATTCACAAGCACGGCTCGGGGGTAGGGCTGGTGAATGTCAACAGCCGTATCCAGATTCTCTTTGGAAAGGAATACGGGATTGTGGTGGAAAGTGAACCGGATGAGGGAACCCGGGTTTCCATCCATATTCCGGCTGTTCCTTATACAGAAGAAAATCGCAGGATACTGGAGATGGGGCATATGATGAGCCGGGAAGAAGTCATAGACAGGAAAGTACAGGGACAAAACAATGAAAAAGGATAGGAAGATGTTTATTCTGATACAGGCAGTTCTGGGGCTGTTGGTGATTCTGCTGGTGGTTGTTATGCTGCGGGAACAAGGTGGAAAAGAGCAGTATCAGGTGTCTGTGATTGTGGAAAACTCAGATGACAATCAGTGGTCTGCTTTTAAATACGGGCTGAAAATGGCAGCAGAGGACAGAGGGGCAGAAATGTTTATGGTCAGCACAGGGACAGTGCTCACCCCGGAGGAAGAAAAAAAGCTGATCGAACAGGAAGTGAAAAACGGGGCAGATGCGGTGATTGCAGAGCCCGTTCCCGGTGCAGATCCAGGGAAGCTGCTGGAGGAAGTCCAGGGAAAAATTCCGGTTCTACTGGTGGGAGAAGAATTGTCCAAAAGTGAAAAAGATAGGGAATTCCCGGTGGTTCGGGTAGATGATTATGCAATGGGACAGGCTTTGGCAGAAGAACTATTAAAGGATTACGATAGAAAGCTGAATGGAAAAAGTCTTGGCATTATAGGTGGACGGAGAGATTCACAAAGCATCAGGAATCGGGAGGAAGGGTTTACAGAAGCTTTAAAGGAAACAGGGGTGGAAATATGCTGGTCTGGTATGAAAAATCCAGGGGAGAATATCAAGGCTTTCCTGGAAAGCCAGCCCAAGGTGGATTTTGTGATTGCTTTTGATGATGACAGCTTGACTGCAGCGGGAGAATGTGCAGAAGCCAATAATCTTCATGGAGCGCTTGTGTATGGTGTTGGCAATTCCACAGAAGCGGTTTATTATCTGGACGTGGGGGCGGCAGAATGTGTGGTTGTGCCGGATACCTTTTATGCAGGATACCAAAGTCTCACAGGTCTTATGAAGGGAATGGAAAATTCCTTCCGCAATTATGAAGAACCAGAGATTTCCTATACGGTTATGAGAAGAGAAAATCTGTTTTCTAAAGAAAATCAGGATATTTTGTTTACTATGAGTCAGTAAAGGAATGGAAAACAGGGAAGGAATGCGGAGGTGAAGCATGAGAAAGAACAAAAGGCGGGCAGTGGGAATTCTTTTGTCTTTTGCAGCGCTGCTTCTGGGCGGCTGTAAGGAGGGGGAATCGGAGATGCCCGATAAACTTCATGTGGGAGTTGCTTCTTATAATCAGAGTGATACCTATATGAATGCCATGATTGGAAGGTTTAAAGAAGATATGAACGAGCTGGGCAGCGACAAACTGGAAGTAACCGTAACCGTCCGGGATGCGGCCGGTTTGCAGAAGACGCAGAATGACCAGGTGGAAGAAATGATTGATGAGGGGTGCAATGTACTCTGTGTAAACCTGGTGGATCGGGCAGACCCGTCGGAGATTATTGATTTGGCCAGAGAAAATGACGTGCCGATCATCTTTTTTAACAGAGAGCCGGTGGCGGAAGACCTGCACCAGTGGGAACATCTGTATTATGTAGGAGCAGACGCCAGGCAGTCCGGCATACTGCAGGGAGAACTGGCAGTTGACTTCATCAAGGAGAACGGCCGTATTGACAAGAATAAGGACGGAAAAATTCAGTATGTGGTTCTGGAAGGCGAAATGGGACACCAGGACGCAATTATCCGCACAGAAAATGCAGTGAATACGCTGAAACAGAATGGCATTGAAGTGGAGAAACTCAGCTGTAAAATAGCAAACTGGAACCGGGCTCAGGCGCAGAACAGAATGGAGCAGATAATAGGAGAGTATCAGAACAAAATAGAACTGCTTCTGGCTAATAATGACGACATGGCACTGGGAGCTGTGGATGCGTATAAGAAGTTGAATTATACATCTTCCGCCTGGCCTGTGTTTTTTGGAATCGACGGTACGGATGTGGGGCTGGAGGCTGTAAAAAAGGGGGAATTGCAGGGTACTGTATACAACGACAAAGAAGGCCAGGCTGAGGTAATGGCAAAGCTGGCCGCAGCCCTGATTACAGGTCAGGGTATGGAAGAAGTTCCATTTGAAAATGAAAGGTATGTGTATTTGCCTTATTACAAAGTGAGCAATGAGAATATAGAACAATTTTTGGAGAAATCCATGGATCTGTCACAGTAAGAATAAAGAAAGCCCCATGACACAGCAATCCTGTACAAATATCCTGATTGCCGTGTCATGGGGCGTTTTTTTATGAGCGATTATTCTCCCTGGTAAGTAAACCAGTCAAAATCGGCGAAACCCAGGGATTCTCTGTGATTGGCGCTGGCGTACATACCCAGATAAGTACCGGTGAAGCCATTGTTTATATCAGAACTTAAAAGCACACCATCAGCACAGAGAACCAGAGGAAGCATTTCCTGTTCCTCATATCCGTAGTAAAAAGAATACGTATCTGTATGTCCCTGCACGCTGAGATAAATGCGGGGGGATTCTTTGATTTCCTGTTCTTTTTTCAGGCTTCGGATTCCATTTCGGGTTTCCCAAAGCTGCAAGAAAGTCTTTCCTTGCTTTTTACGCACAGTCATAAGATAGTGAAAACGGTCATCCTGTACCAGAGCTAAGCCAGCCTCCTGAAAATCGGTTTTAGGCGAAAATTCCATGGCAGTTTTGGCCAGGAAATTTTTGTGCTGCTGTCTTCTGCCCACAAAAGCAGGGGTACAGATTTCTTCCATAACCTCAGGTCTTGTATAGAGCCGCAGAAATCCTTTGCGCTCAGTAAGGGAATAGAGTGTCTGCATAGGAGGATGAATGGTGTTCCACTGCATTTGCAGCACAGAATTTTCAAAGTTATCAGAGGCAGGCATGGGAGGATAAATGGTTTCCGGGAGTCTGGGGAGACGTTCCCGTTCATTTACCATACCGTTTGCATTGTCAATTCTGGGCCAGCCGTCTTCGTCCCAGACCATGGGAATCATGAAGGTTTCCCGGCCGATGTTGTAGTGTCCGCCTGTGTAGGGGCGTACAGCCAGCAGAACCATCCACCATTCTCCGTTCTGGGTGTCTGTAATATCCGCATGTCCTGTGACAGCAATGGGGATTTCCAGGGGAAGATGTCTGTGAGATACAATAGGGTTTCGCGGGCAGATTTCGTAATCCCCGTCAATGGTACGGCAGCGGGCCATCTGCACACTGTGGTTGATAAAGGTCCCGCCCTCTGCAACCAGCAGGTAATACCAGCCGTCTTTTTTGTAAATATGGGGCGCCTCAATCCAGCGGCTGTAGGTTTTCTTTCCGTCCCAGATAATGCGGCGTTCCCCTTTAAACTTTAGGGTGTCAGGGTCCAGTTCATTTAAGTAAATGCCGTGATGGCCTTCATAGAGACATTCGCTGCTGATGAAATTTCCCACATACCATACAGAGCCGTCATCGTCAAAGAACAGGCTGGAATCGATGCCGTCAGCGCCTTCTACAAAGACGGGGTCACTCCAGGGGCCGGCGGGATTTTTCGCAGTGATGATATAGTTGTCACGGTCTGCCTCTCGTCCTTTGGAGACAAAGGTATTGATGATGTAAAAGGTATCGTTGTGATAGCGGATAGAGGGCGCCCAGAGTCCTTCGGAAGTCTCGCAGTTTTTGTAGTCTAACTGGTCGGGGCGATGGATTCCGTGTCCGATTTGTTCCCAGTGTACCAGGTCTTTGCTGTGGAAAATGGGAAGTCCCGGAAAGTACACAAAGGAAGAGGTTACCATGTAATAGTCCTCGCCTACCCGGCAGATAGAAGGATCCGGATAAAAGCCGGGAAGCAGGGGATTGGAAAAAGTGTTTTCTGGCATTATAATGTTCTCCTTATCTTAATCTTAAGTTTCTGCTTCGATTATAGAAAGAAATTTCTCTGTGGTCTACGAAAAAATTGCTCTTTTCTGTGCAAAAAGGAATTTGACGCAAACTGGAGAAAAACAGGAAAATTTGTCGAAAATTACCTATACAAGTGCCGGAGGGTTGTGTATAATGAAAGTATATTAAAGACAGGAGAAAGGAGAGGATTATGGGGCAGCCATTCGATGAAATAGACGAAGAAGAGTACGAAAGACGAAGACGGCAGCTGATTATGCGAAGGCGTCAGGAAAAAATCCGGCAGATGAAAATCCGGAAACTGACCAGGCTGGTGATTCTGGCCGTTTTATTAGTAACCGTCATTGGGGCGGCCGGAACGGGAATCGCCAAACTGACCGGAAGCGGGGGCAAGGAGAAGCCTTCCCAGATTACTCAGGAGGTGCAGGCAGATACGGAAAAGGGGGAGACGGAAACATCAGCTGAGAAACAGCCGGTGATGAGTGCCTCTGACCTTGAGAAACTGGCCTCGGATACGACGATTTTCGGCTGGCAGCAGGATGAAAAGGGCAAATGGTACCGCAATGCAGACGGAACCTTTTATGAAAATGGCTGGAAAGAAATTGACGGCGCTCAGTATTACTTTGATGAAAACGGTTATGTAACCACCGGCTGGCTGGAACTGGACGGAAAAGATTATTATTTTGACGAGGAAGGAAAGTATGACAGCACGAAGGTGCGTCCTATGGTTGCACTGACTTATGATGACGGACCGGGACAGTATACAGAGAAGCTGCTGCAGTGTCTGCAGGAGAACAATGCCAAGGCTACCTTTTTTATGCTGGGGGAAAAGGCAGAAAAGTATCCTGATATTGTGAAAGAACTGAAGGACGCGGGAATGGAATTGGGCAATCATACATATGACCATCAGATGCTTACCAGTCTCTCCCAGGATCAAATAAGCAGTGAAATCAGTAAAGCCAATGATGCCATAAAAAATGCTGCAGGGGTTGGGGCGGATACCTTACGTCCACCAGGAGGAAGTTATAACGAAGCAGTACAGCAGCTGGCTAATATGCCAATTATCAAATGGAGTGTGGATACCAAGGACTGGAAGACAAAGAGTGAAGATAAAACCTATCAGAAGGTTATGGATAATGTGCAGGACGGCTCTGTAATTCTCATGCACGATATTCACGGGTGGTCAGTAAATGCGTCGCTGCGTCTGATTCCGGAACTTATAGCCAAGGGTTACAAGCTGGTAACTGTACAGGAACTGGCAGAAGCCAAAGGAATTACTCTGGAAAACGGAAAAGTGTACTACTACTTTGGTGAAGGAACCCAGCAGGTGGAATAAAACCGTCTTATTCGATTATGAAGTATGAAAAAGGAGGAAACTGCCAATGGACGGCAGTTTCCTCCTTTTCATATGACCTTTATCAGCCTTCATGGTAAGCTTTCAGATACATTTCCTTTATCTCTTTCATAAGCGGATACCGTGGGTTAGCGCCTGTACACTGGTCATTGAATGCATTTTCTACCATTTCGTCCAGAGTAGCCATAAAGTCTTCCTCGGTAACGCCATACTCTTTAATTGTTCTCTTGATTCCCACTTTTGCTTTCAGTTCAGCAATGGCTTTGATGAAGTTTTCAAATACTTCGTCATCGTTTTTGCCCTGAATACCAATGAAACGAGCCATTTCACAGTATCTTTCCTTTGCATGTGGATACGGATACTGGGAGAAGGTTCCCATCTTCACTGGTGCCGGGTCTGCGTTGTAGCGCATCACATGCTCAATGAGCAGGGCATTTGCAATACCGTGAGGCAGGTGATGGTAAGCGCCTAACTTATGTGCCATAGAGTGGCATACACCTAGGAACGCATTGGAAAAGGCCAGACCTGCAAGGGTAGAAGCATTTGCCATTTTTTCTCTTGCAATAGGGTCATCCGCACCTTTTTCGTAAGCGGAAGGCAGGTAGTCAAAGATTAATTTGGCTGCCTTTAAAGCCAGACCGTCGGTGTAATCCGTAGCCATAATAGAAGCATAGGCTTCCAAAGCATGAGTCAGTGCATCGATACCGGAAGCGCTGGTCAGTCCCTTTGGCTGTCCCATCATATAATCTGCGTCAATAATAGCCATGTTTGGCATTAATTCATAGTCTGCAATTGGCCATTTTGTTCCGGTTGTGGCGTCTGTGATGATGGCAAACGGTGTTACCTCAGAACCGGTACCGGAAGAGGTAGGAATGGCAACCATCATAGCTTTTACACCCATTTTTGGGAACACATAAACTCTCTTTCGGATATCCATGAAATCCATAGCCAAATCTTCAAAATTGCATTCCGGATGTTCATACATCAGCCACATGATTTTAGCAGCATCCATGGCAGAGCCCCCGCCCAGGGCAATAATGGTGTCAGGTGCAAAGGCTGTTAATTTTTCCAGTCCTTTCTGAGCGCACTGCAATGTAGGGTCTGGGGCAACTTCAAAGAAGCAGTCATAAGTAATTCCCATTTCATCCAGTTTGTCTGTGATTGGTTTGGTGTAACCATTATTATATAAGAAAGTATCGGTAACAATAAAGGCTTTTTTCTTGCCGTATACGTTTTTCAGTTCATCTAATGCAACAGGCAGACAGCCTTTTTTGAAGTAAACTTTTTCCGGTGTTCTGAACCAAAGCATGTTTTCTCTCCTTTCGGCAACGGTCTTCACGTTCAACAGGTGTTTTACTCCTACGTTTTCAGAAACAGAGTTTCCGCCGTAAGAACCACAGCCAAGAGTCAGAGAAGGTGCCAGCTTGAAGTTGTATAAGTCACCAATACCTCCGTGTGCAGAAGGTGTATTTACCAGAATACGGCAAGTTTTCATGCGGTCAGCAAATTTGTTCAGCTTTTCTGTCTGTGATGGGTGCAGATAGATAGAAGCGGTATGTCCGTAGCCGCCGTCTTTTACCAGCTGGTCAGCCATATCCAGGGCCGTATCAAAGTCTTTTGCTTTGTAAAGAGCCAGAACCGGTGACAGTTTTTCATGGGCAAAAGGTTCGGAGATATCTACAGAAGTTACCTCGCCAATGAGAATCTTGGTATCAGCGGGAACGGCAACACCTGCCATTTCAGCAATGACTGCCGCAGGCTGTCCGACGATTTTGGCATTTACTGTGCCGGCTTCTGTAAGGATGATTTTCCGTACTTTATCCAGTTCTTCTTTGTTCAGTACATGGCAGCCGCGTTTGATAAATTCAGCTTTTACTTTATCATAAATATCAGCCAGGGCTGTTACAGACTGTTCGGAAGCACAAATCATACCGTTATCGAAAGTCTTGGAATGAATAACGGAATACACAGCTGTCTGAATGTCACAGGAACTGTCCATAATAACCGGTACATTTCCAGGGCCTACGCCGATGGCCGGTTTGCCGGAGGAATACGCAGCCTTTACCATGCCCGGACCGCCTGTAGCTAAAATAACATCAACCGATTTCATCAGTTCATTGGAAAGTTCAATGGTAGGTTCTTCGATGCAGCCGATAATGCCTTCGGGTGCTCCGGCTTTTACAGCAGCTTCCAGAACAATTCTTGCAGCCTCTGCAGTACATTTTTTTGCACGGGGATGAGGGCTGATAAGAATGGCATTTCTGGTCTTTAAGCAGATAAGGCACTTAAAGATTGCAGTGGAGGTTGGATTGGTAGTTGGGATAACTGCGCCTACAACCCCTACAGGCTCTGCAATTTTCTTAATTCCATAGGAGGTATCTTCTTCGATGACGCCGCAGGTTTTTACTCTTTTATAAGCGTTGTATGTATATTCTGCCGCATAGTGGTTTTTGATAACCTTATCTTCCAGCACACCCATGCCTGTCTCTTCACAAGCCAGCCTTGCAAGAGGAATACGCATTTTGTTGGCAGCCATAGCCGCTTCAAAAAAGATTTTGTCCACCTGCTCCTGGGTGAATGTGGCAAATTTTTTCTGGGCTTCTCTCATAGAAGAGATTTTAGCCTGAAGAGCCTCGACACTGTTAATGGTTTCCGGTACTTTTGTTTCTGCTTTTTTAGCCATGGGAAATCCTCCTTAAATGAATTAAATAATAATCTTAATACAGTGTGTTGCAATAGCAGGAAGTATCTGATTTCCTGTTTTATTGATAAATATTTAACAAGTGTTGAGATTATTATATCTCGTTGTTAAATATTTGTCAATATCGAATTTCAAGAAAAAAGGAAATACTGAAGTCGTTTTGTATACTCTTATTATACCATAAATAGCGAGAAATATAAAGAAAAAAGATTGTTAAATTTAAAATTATCAGAAAATAGAGAAGATAAGGATTTGAATACACTATTCTGGAATTAATGTACATTTCCATAGATAAAATTGATAAAAAAATAACATGACAGCGAGAAAGAAGAGCTGTTCCCATGAAACAGCTCTTCTGGTTATAGAAAAATAGAAGAATTATTTTTTTAGATTCTGTCTTTTCCGAAGTCTGGAATCCAGAATTTTTTTGCGGATACGCAAGGTTTCCGGTGTGATTTCCAGAAGTTCGTCCGTGTCGATAAATTCCAGGGCCTGTTCCAGGCTGAGAATTTTCGGCGGTGTCAGCTTTAAGGCTTCATCTGCGGAAGAGGAGCGGGTGTTTGTCAGATGTTTGGTCTTACATACGTTCAACTCAATATCTTCTGGCTTACCGCTCTGTCCGATAACCATACCACTGTAAACTTTTTCGCCGGGGCCGATAAACAGAGTTCCTCTGTCCTGTGCCGAAAACAGACCGTAGGTAACAGATTCTCCCGTTTCAAAGGCAATTAAAGAGCCCTGTTTGCGGTACTGCATGTCTCCTTTGTATGGAGCATAGCCGTCAAAGGCTGTGTTGAGAATACCGGAGCCTTTGGTGGAGGTCATAAATTCTCCGCGGAAGCCGATAAGTCCTCTGGAAGGAATGTTGAATTCCAGGCGGGTGGTGCCGTCGCTGGCCGGGCTCATGCCCTGCAGTTCACCCTTTCGCTCACTGAGCCTTTGGATGACCGTGCCGGAAAATTCTTCGGGAACGTCTACATAAGCGATTTCCATGGGCTCCATCTTACGGCCTCTTTCGTCTTCCTGATAGATAACTTCCGCCTTGCTCACGGCAAATTCATAGCCTTCCCGGCGCATGTTTTCAATCAGTACGGATAAGTGCAGCTCGCCGCGTCCGGAAACTTTGAAGCAGTCGGTGCTGTCCGTATCTTCCACACGGAGACTGACATCTGTGTTTAACTCTCTCATAAGACGTTCTCTTAAGTGGCGGGAGGTTACAAACTTGCCTTCCTGTCCTGCAAAAGGACTGTCGTTTACCATGAAGTTCATGGAAATCGTAGGCTCTGAAATTTTCTGAAACGGAATAGGATCCGGATTTTCCGGGGAGCATAAGGTATCTCCGATATGGATGTCTGCAATACCGGCAATGGCAACAATAGAGCCAATACCGGCTTCTTTTACATCTACCTTGCTCAGACCGTCAAATTCGTAAAGTTTGCTGATTTTCACTTTTTTCATTTTGTCCGGGTCATGATGGTTGACCAGAACCACTTCCTGGTTCACGCTTAAAGTGCCGTTTTCTACCTTGCCCACGCCGATACGGCCAACGTATTCATTGTAGTCAATGGTGCTGATAAGGGCCTGGGTAGGCGCTTTTGGGTCACCGGTAGGAGCCGGGATGTATTTTAAGATGGTTTCAAACAGAGGAACCATGTTTTCCGGTGCGTCGTTTAAGTCCAGGACCGCATGACCTGCTTTTGCTGAGGCATACAGGAAAGGACAGTCAAGCTGCTCGTCAGAGGCATCCAAATCCATAAGAAGTTCCAGAACTTCATCTATAACTTCATCAGGACGCGCCTCAGGGCGGTCGATTTTGTTGATACACACAATGACGTGAAGGTCTAATTCCAGCGCTTTTTTCAGAACGAATTTGGTCTGAGGCATAGCGCCCTCAAAAGCGTCCACCAGAAGGATAACACCGTCCACCATTTTCAGTACACGTTCTACTTCACCGCCGAAGTCTGCATGTCCCGGTGTATCAATAATGTTGATCTTAGTATCTTTGTAATATACAGCGGTATTTTTGGATAAAATGGTAATGCCGCGTTCTCTTTCAATATCATTGGAGTCCATAACACGTTCCTGTACGGCCTGGTTTTCACGGAATACCCCGCTTTGGCGTAAAAGCTGGTCTACCAGAGTGGTTTTGCCGTGGTCAACGTGAGCGATAATGGCTACGTTTCTGATATCTTCTCTTGATGTTTTCATAAATAACCTCTTTTCTTTTAATAAACAGATTTCAGTTGCTTTTATGGGGTAAACAGAATTTCCCCTGGAAAAATCGGGGAAAAGCTTGTGCTTTCGGTAAAATCCGGGTTTCATTCTATCACACTTGCTTCTAAATACAAAGGGGAAATAAAATTTTTTTCAAAAAAAATAGAAAATGTGGTTCTAAAAGGTGCTGGGGCTGAAT
>DXFK01000176.1 GCA_019114495.1 Candidatus Blautia stercoravium | reverse complement strand
CATTTTATCATATACCCTATTTAAACGCAATGCAGAAAAATATTGGGAATTGTTTTTTTTGATATTTTGTCGTATAATGTAGCTTGATTTTTTATGAACATATAATAAATAAGTAGAAATACATACAAGAAGGAGGTTTCTGACTATGTCAGAAGAAAAAAACACACAGACACCCCGACACCTTCTGGGCATTGATATTGGTTCCACCACTGTCAAAATTGCCATTTTAGACCGTGACTGTCATTTACTTTTTTCTGATTACAAACGGCATTTTGCAGATATCCAGAATACGCTGGCAGACCTTTTGGACGAAGCTTGCCATTCCCTGGGTGAAATTTCTGCGGCACCTGTGATTACAGGCTCCGGAGGACTGACCCTTGCCAATCATCTGGAAGTTCCCTTTGTACAGGAAGTGATTGCAGTTTCCACTTCTCTTCAGAAACTGGCACCAAAAACAGATGTGGCAATTGAACTTGGCGGAGAGGACGCAAAAATTATCTATTTTGAAGGCGGCAATGTGGAACAGCGTATGAACGGTATCTGTGCCGGAGGAACCGGCTCTTTTATCGACCAGATGGCTTCCCTTCTGCAGACTGACGCACCAGGTTTGAACGAATATGCCAAAAATTACAAGGCGCTCTATCCCATTGCAGCCAGATGCGGTGTATTTGCCAAAACAGACATTCAGCCTCTGATTAACGAAGGCGCTACTAAGGAAGACCTGTCTGCCTCCATTTTCCAGGCTGTGGTAAACCAGACCATCAGCGGTCTGGCCTGTGGTAAGCCTATCCGTGGACATGTAGCTTTTCTGGGCGGTCCCCTGCATTTTCTCTCTGAGTTAAAGACCGCTTTTATCCGCACCTTAAACCTGGACGAAGAACATACCATTGTTCCGGAAAATTCCCACCTCTTCGCAGCCATAGGCTCCGCACTGAATTCTAAAGAAGACGCAAAGGATGTCAGCCTGATTTCCATGCGTGACCGCCTCAGGGCTGCCATTGAGATGGATTTTGAGGTAGACCGTATGGAGCCTCTCTTTTCTTCCAAAGAAGATTATCAGGCCTTTAACCGCCGACAGAGCAAGTACAACGTAAAAACAGGGGAGATTTCCACTTACCGCGGAAACTGTTATCTGGGAATCGACGCAGGTTCTACCACCACAAAAGCGGCACTGGTAGGGGAAGACGGCTCTCTGCTCTACTCTTTTTACAGTAATAACAACGGCAATCCTCTGGCTACGTCTATCCGTGCCATCCAGGAAATCTATGACCAGCTTCCCGCCGGAGCCAGAATTGCCTGGTCCTGTTCTACCGGATACGGAGAAGCACTAATAAAAGCGGCTTTAATGCTGGACGAAGGTGAGGTAGAAACCGTTTCCCATTACTATGCCGCTGCCTTTTTCGACCCGGAGGTAGACTGTATTCTGGACATCGGCGGCCAGGATATGAAGTGTATCAAAATCAAAGACCAGACCGTAGACAGCGTACAGTTAAATGAGGCCTGCTCATCCGGCTGCGGCTCCTTTATCGAAACCTTTGCAAAATCCTTAAATTACAGTGTGCAGGACTTTGCAAAAGCCGCTCTTTTTGCGGAACACCCTATTGATTTAGGCACCCGCTGCACGGTTTTTATGAATTCCAAAGTAAAACAGGCACAAAAAGAAGGCGCTTCCGTTGCAGACATTTCCGCCGGACTGGCTTATTCTGTTATCAAAAATGCCCTTTACAAAGTTATTAAAGTTTCTGACGCCTCGGAACTGGGCAAACACATTGTAGTACAGGGCGGAACGTTCTATAATGACGCGGTGCTGCGCAGTTTTGAAAAAATTGCACAGTGCGAAGCCATCCGTCCGGATATTGCCGGCATTATGGGCGCATTCGGCGCTGCCCTGATTGCAAGGGAACGCTATGACAAAGAGAAGGCTTCCACCATGCTGCCTATAGAGAAAATCAATACCTTGGAATACAAAACCACCATGGCTAACTGTAAAGGCTGTACCAACAACTGCCGTCTGACCATTAACAAATTTTCCGGCGGACGCCAGTATATTTCCGGAAACCGCTGTGAACGCGGTATCGGCAAAGAAAAAAACAAAGACCATATACCAAACTTATACGAATATAAATATAAAAAGCTGTTCTCCTATGTGCCTCTTACTCCCGACAAGGCCCCCAGAGGACAGGTGGGGATTCCCCGTGTACTGAATCTGTTTGAAAACTATCCTTTCTGGTATACGTTTTTCACCAATTTGGGATATCAGGTGGTGCTGTCTCCCACTTCTACCAGAAAGATTTACGAACTGGGCATTGAATCCATCCCCAGTGAATCCGAGTGTTACCCGGCAAAGCTGGCACACGGACACGTTTCCTGGCTGTTAAAACAAGGGGTGAAATACATCTTCTACCCTTGTATTCCTTACGAAAGACAGGAGTTTGACGATTCCGTCAACCATTACAACTGCCCAATCGTAACCTCTTATGCGGAGAATATTAAAAACAATGTGGATGAATTAAAAGACCCCTCCATCCGGTTCCACAATCCTTTTCTCTCCCTTACCGGGGAAGACACTGTAACTGACCGGCTGGTACAGGAATTTCCGAATATTCCGGCTGCAGAAGTCCGCAAAGCCGCACATCTGGCCTGGGAAGAACTGGATGCCTGCAGAGAGGATATCAAAAGAAAAGGGGAGGAAACCCTGGCATATCTGGACAAAACAGGCAGACGGGGAATTGTGCTTGCTGGACGCCCTTACCACATTGATCCGGAAATCCACCACGGTATCCCCGATTTAATCAATTCCTATGGGCTGGCGGTGCTGACAGAGGATTCCATTTCCCACCTGGCTCCCCTTGAGCGCCCTCTCCGTGTCAATGACCAGTGGATGTACCACACAAGGCTTTATGCTGCCGCAAACTTTGTAAAAGAACGGGAGAATCTGGATTTGATTCAGTTAAACTCTTTTGGCTGCGGTTTGGATGCCGTTACCACAGACCAGGTAAATGAAATTCTTTCCCAAAGCGGAAAAATCTATACCTGTCTGAAAATTGACGAGGTGAACAACTTAGGAGCTGCCCGCATCCGCGTCCGCTCCCTGATTGCAGCCATCAAGGCTAAGGAACAGCAGCATAAACAGCGAAATATCCTGCCCTCCTCCATTGAGCGCGTGCCATTTACAGAGGAAATGCGGAAGAATTACACCATTTTATGTCCTCAGATGTCGCCCATTCATTTTAACATTCTGCAGGCGGCTTTCTGTGCCAGCGGATATAACCTGGAGGTTCTGCCAAACGACAACAAAGAAGCCGTGGATGTGGGACTGAAATATGTAAACAATGACGCCTGCTATCCCTCCCTTATGGTAGTCGGACAGATTATGCAGGCACTGCTTTCGGGAAAATATGACTTACATAAGGTGGCTATTATTATGTCCCAGACAGGGGGCGGCTGCCGTGCTTCCAACTATATCGGCTTTATCCGACGGGCTCTTGCCAAAGCAGATATGTCATATATTCCCGTCATATCCATCAACTTAAGCGGTCTGGAATCCAACCCGGGCTTTAAGATTACGCCAAAGCTGGCGACTCGTCTGGCCTACGGCGCTGTATTCGGCGATATTCTTATGAAATGTGTGTACCGTATGCGCCCCTACGAGATGGTAAAAGGCTCTGCCAATGCCCTGCACCGCAAATGGGAAAAACGCTGTATCTCTTTCTTAAGCAGCAGACATACGGCTTTCGCACAGTTTAACCGTATCTGCCGGGAAATGATTCGGGAATTTGACGCTCTGCCTATTACAGACGAGAAAAAGCCAAGAGTCGGCATTGTAGGCGAAATTCTGGTAAAATTCCTTCCTGCGGCCAACAACCATCTGGCAGAACTGCTGGAAAAAGAGGGGGCCGAAGCTGTTTGTCCGGATTTGATTGACTTTATGTGTTACTGCTTCTATAATCTGAATTTCAAATCCGATTATCTGGGCTTTAAAAAATCCCTGGCCCAGAAAGGAAAACTGGGAATTTCTGCTATTGAATTTATACGCAGCGCAGCAAACAAAGAGTTTGAAAAGAGTAAACACTTTACACCATCTGCCAAAATTGGAGACTTGGCGAAAATGGCGGAACCCATTGTTTCTCTCGGAAACCAGACGGGCGAGGGCTGGTTCCTCACCGGAGAAATGATGGAACTCATTCACGGAAACGTGCCAAATATTGTCTGTATTCAACCTTTCGGCTGTCTGCCTAACCACATTGTAGGAAAAGGCGTTATCAAGGCCATTCGCAGCGATTATCCGGAAGCCAACATTGTAGCCGTAGACTACGACCCCGGAGCCAGCGAAGTCAATCAGTTAAACCGTATCAAACTGATGCTTTCCACTGCGTTTAAGAAGCTACAGCCTTAAACAACGGTTATTTTTCAACGAAAAAGAGAGTTGCATGGACAAGAAAAGCAACTCTCTTTTTCATTTCACTATTTTATTTCACTAAATGGAGTTTCTGGCTGACTTTTGCCAGAACCGCGCCTCCCGGCACTCCCGCCAGTGTCTCTGCGTCGGGTTTTGCCACTGCGAGATACACTACAAAGTATACGCCTGCTGCCAGTACAATGGCCGGTATCAAGGCCAGGAAATTGGATTTCAGCACAGCATACAGTCCCTGATATACCAGGAACGCTGCAAGCCCCATAGGCACAGAGGCCAGAAGGGGAGAAAGATAGGCTTCCTTCCAAGGATTCTGATACCCCAGTTCTTTTTTCATAGAACGGTCATTTAACACACACATCACCAGCGCGTAGACAATCATAGCGATCACCACCGTATAAATTCCCAAATTTGTGGCAAACATCAGCACAGTCATAACAATAACGTCAACCCCAAGGGCAATGGCCGCATGAATCATGGGCAGATTGGCTTTACCGATACCTTGCAGCACACCATTGGAGATATTGGACATTCCGTTCATGATTACCGTAATGACACCCAACATCATCAGACGCCCCGCTGTACCGTCTGTAGTAGAAAACAACAGCTTCGTCACAGGTCCGGCCAACGCAAACAGCCCCACGCTGCAGGGGATGGAAATACACATACTCAGCCAGGTTGCTTTATTGATTTTTTTCTTTACAGTCGGAATATCTCCCCTGGCATACGCCCCGGACACCTCCGGCATCATAGAAGTAGGCGCTGTACTGGACAGGGTCAGCGGAATATTGATAATTGTCAGGAAGAAGCCGCACTCTGCGTAAAGCCCTTCCACCAGGCTGCTTTTCATTCCCTTCACTCCGGAAATCGTGGTATAAATCATACTGTTAATGTATCCGTTTACATTGTACAAAAAGGCACTGAGTAAAATCGGAGCCATAATCAATACAAGCGTCTTCATGACCGAACTGTAGCTTTCGTCTGACGAAACCCGGTCTTTTGCTATTTTTTTCTGAATACCCCTGCGATTCACCTGATAAACAAAAAGCATAAACAACAGGGCGGTAAGCACTCCGGCCCCTGTGCCCATGGTTGCCCCTGCTGCACTCCAGCTTCGCAGGGTATTTTCAGGCGCATCAGCAAAATGATGTACCATAAAGTTAGCCATGACAAGAGCCACTACAGCCACCGCAGTCTGCTCTACAATCTGAGAGATAGAAGTCGGCAGCATGTTTCGGTAAGCCTGGAAATAACCCCGGAACACTCCCAAAATTCCTGAGAGAAAAATTGTAGGCGCTAAAAACTGCAGTGCCAGTCTGGCATTTGCCATACGCTCCGGCACCAGAATCGGTGCGGCTGCAACGCAGACAATGGCCACTGCGCCTCCTACCACCACTGCATATAAAAGGGCGCTTTTAAAGATTTTCTGGGCGTCACGGTATCGTTTAAAGGCCAACCGTTCCGCCATAATCTTAGACACAGCCTGGGGAATGCTGAAAGAGGCAATCATCAGCAAAATAAAGTACACATTTTGAGCAAATTGAAAGCAGCCAAAGCTTTCCTTTCCCATAGTACTGGACAGGGGACTTTTATAAATCAGTCCGATAATCTTGGAAATCAGCGCAGCCACCATCAGAAACGAAGCATTTTTTACTAAAGTATTGTCATTTTTCTTTCCCATGTATTTTCATCCTCTATCTGTTTTCTATCTGCCAGTCAATTGGAGAAAGCCCTTGGCTCTCCAGAAATGCATTGGCTTTGCTGAAATGTCTGCACCCGAAAAAACCCCGGTAGGCAGACAGCGGACTGGGATGAGGAGCCTCTAAAATCAAATGTTTGGGATTGGTAAGCATGCTGCGCTTCATCTGTGCCGGACGTCCCCAGAGCAGAAAAACCATGGGTCTGTCCTGCTCATTCAGTATCCGGATAGCCGCATCCGTAAATTGTTCCCATCCAATTCCTCTGTGAGAATTGGCCTGATGGGCCCGCACAGTCAGCACCGTATTCAGAAGCAGCACGCCCTGTTTTGCCCATTTTTCCAGATAACCGTTATCCGGAATAAAGCAGCCGCAGTCCTCATGCAGTTCCTGATAAATATTCACCAGAGAAGGAGGAATTTCCACATCTGGCTTCACGGAAAAACAAAGTCCATGGGCCTGTCCGTCATTGTGATAAGGATCCTGCCCCAAAATCACAACCTTCACTTCATCAAGCGGCGTAAAATGAAACGCGTTAAAAATATCATCCGGTGCAGGAAATATCTTTCTCTGCTGATATTCCTGTCCCACTTTGTCAAATAATTCTTTATAATAGGCTTTCTTAAATTCCGGCTTTAAAGCCTCCAGCCATTGTCCCTGTAAAGGCGGCATTCGTATTCCCTCCTTTGTTTTTTTACATTTCCTTAGTTTAGCAGAATACGTTTTAAAATGCAAATCCAACACAGGGATTTTTTACCTTTTTTTACATTTTTTTACACTTCCTCATACTCCGGTTTTTGGCCGTCTGCGCAGGAGAGTTCAAACCAGAATTCTACACCATTGCTGTAGTTTTTCACTCCGCATTTCTGGTGCATGCTGTCCATAATAGCCTTGACAATGGACAATCCAATACCGCTGCCGCCGTATTCTCTTGTTCTGGCTTTATCCACCTTGTAGAATTTTACCCAGACCTTATCCAAATCTTCCTCCGGTATCATGTCCCCTGTATTAAAAACAGAAAGTCTTACCGTATCCTGGTGTATTTCCGTCTTAATTTCAATCTTCTTTTCATAGTCCACATGATTCAAGGCATTCGACACATAGTTTGTAACGACTTCTTCCATTTTAAATTCATCGCCCCATACATATACAGGCTCTGTCTGGTTAAAATGAATTTCTGCCCCTTTTTGTTCTGCCAAAAGCCGTGCGGACTGCACAACCCCGTTCACCAAATCTGTCAAGTCAAAGCGTTCCATGGCAACCGTATCATTGCCAAATTCCAATTGGTTCAGTGTCAGCAGCTTCTTTACCATCTGGTTCATCTTTCCGGCTTCATCCACAATGACCTCACAGTAAAATTCCCGGCTCTGGGCATCGTCATTGATACATTCCTGCAGACCTTCTGCGTATCCCTGAATCAGGGCAATAGGGGTTTTCAGTTCATGAGACACATTTGCCAAAAATTCCTTCCGCATTTCGTCAATTTCTTCCTTTTTGGCAATATCCTGCTGCAGCTCATTATTTGCTGTTTTCAGTTCGGAAATGGTTTTTTCCAAGTCTTCCGAAAGCTTATTCAGATTATTTCCCAGAATACCTATTTCATCCTGGCTGTTGCTGTGGTATTTCACATCAAAATGCAGATCCGCCATTTCCCTGGAAATATCGCTGAGTGTCTGTAGCGGCCTAATAATCCGTCTTGACATAATCCAGATAATTACTGAACTGATAAAAATCGTAGCAAGGCCAATATACAGATAAAACATGTTGGAAATCTGTGCACTGTCCCGAATACTCTGAATAGGTGTACGAATCATAAAACTGCTCTTATCGTCCAGATTCCCGTACATACAGACCACGTCCATGGTACTGGCGTCTCCGCTTATTTTGGTTACCACATAATTGTCCTTTTGCTCCATAATCTCACGTTTTCCCCTGGAAAACTGAGACTCAAACTGCATATAAGCCAGCATTTCCCCTTCATCCTTTGTGGTACTATAGCAATTTCCAAAAGGATCTACCACAATCAGACGGAAATTTTTTTCTGCCAGATATTTTTTAAATGCAACATCATCATTCAAAGCACTGTACTGGTAATTGTCCACATTGTTTAAGTCCTGATAAACATTCTTCAGACTTTCTGTTTTCCTGGCAAGGTAATATTTCTCTAAAAACAGAGAATTTACCCCCAGCATTACAGCCAGAGACAGGCACATAATCACAATGTAAGTAACTGCCAGTCTGATTTTAATGGATTTTTTCATCATGACACCTCAAATTTATATCCCATACCCCAAATGGTTTTAATGTACTCTCCCTTATCACCCATTTTACTCCTCAGTTTCTTTACATGAGTATCAATGGTTCTGGCATCGCCAAAATAATCGTAATTCCATACAGAATTCAAAATCTTTTCTCTGGAAAGAGCAATTCCCTGATTTTCCAAAAAATAGCTGAGCAATTCAAATTCTTTATAGCTTAATTCTATAGGAGTGCCGTCAATGGCCGCAATATGGGCAGTTTTATTGATTTCAATACCGCCTGCACTCAAAAGTTCATCTGCACCGATAGAGTTGGTACGACGCAAAATAGCCTCCACCCTGGCCACCAAAATCTTTGGGCTGAAAGGTTTTGAAATATACTCGTCTACTCCCAGTTCAAATCCTAAAAGTTCGTCCCGCTCATCGCCTCTGGCCGTCAGCATAATAATCGGCACCTTAGACTCTCTCCGGATTTCCCGGCACACCTCCCAGCCATCCACCTTGGGCATCATCACGTCCAAAATCAACAGAGAAATATCTTTATTTTTATAGAATATATCAAGGGCTTCTTCACCGTCTCCTGCTTCCAGTACCTCAAAATCCTGTTTTACAAGGAAGTCCCTTACCAGCTTTCTCATTCTGCTCTCGTCATCTACAACCAGTATTCTGCATTTGTCCATGGTCTTTTCCTCCTTCGCACTGTAATGTATAGTATAGCAGACAAATTTGTCAAAAATGTGAAATTCTTCGCATGGTTTCCGCTTAAAAAACAAAAAAGGAATCCGTACTAATCTCTTTTAGAACGAACTCCTTTCTCTATGGACCTGAGGGGAATCGAACCCCTGTCCGAAAGTCTATCCCTTGCGGCATCTCCCATCACAGTTATTCTTTTAACATTCCCTTATGCAGCCGCCGAATAACAGGCTGTTACACTTGGTAGCTTCATAAAATCTTCCATTTTCTCAAAGCTTTGAAAACGAAGTGCCCCGCAAAGTCGATGCCAGATTCTCAAGCAGCGGGTGACCTGAGGCTGACAAGCTGCAATTAGGCAGCTAACGCTACGTTATCGTTTGCGTTTATATTTAGTTTCCAGGTTGGTGTGCAGTCCCGGAGTCTGCAGATGGCTTCCTCAACTTCAAAACCCCCGTCGAAACCAGTACAAGCCCTTATAAAAAAATAAGCACTGGATGGTACACAAACGAGTAGATTTCCTATTCCCAATATAAATATATTAGAGAACTTATTTCATACTATCTGGTTTCTGTATTTTTGTCAAGAGTTTTTTCTCTCCTCTTCCAGCAATTTTGAAATCCCGTCTATATCCGGAGTCATACAATGCTGTTTCCCCTGCTGGAATTTGATAAATATTCCTGAAGCAAAATTTAAATAATTGATAAAAGAGCCACTCCCAAAATCATACGGCAATGGCTCTTTGTATTTCAATTTTATTTATGCAAATGACATGCTACAAAATGTCCCGGACGAACTTCCTGCAATTTTGGAGATTCCGTCCTGCATCTTTCTGTTGCATGCTTACAGCGGTTTGCAAAAGGACAGCCCGGCTTTGGATTGATAGGGCTTGGTACGTCTCCGGAGAGTACGCTGGATTCCTTCTGTGCCTCCTTATCCGGATCCGGAATCGGCACAGATGCCAGCAGCGCCTGACTGTATGGGTGCAGTGTGTGAGCATAAATCTCATCACTGGCCGCCAGCTCTACCAGATTTCCCAGATACATAACCGCAATGCGGTCTGAAATATATTTGACAATATTTAAGTCATGAGCAATAAACATATAAGTAAATCCATGTTCTGCCTGCAGGTCTTTCAGAAGGTTAATAATCTGACTCTGAATAGACACGTCAAGGGCAGAAATCGGCTCGTCGCACACAATGAACTCCGGTTCTACAGCCAGAGCACGGGCAATTCCAATACGCTGACGCTGACCGCCGGAAAACTCGTGTGGAAAACGGTTTGCATGTTCCCGGTTCAGACCTACTGTCTCCAGAAGCTCGTAAACACGCTGCATACGTTTCTCTTTGTCATACATATTGTGAATTTCCATACCTTCTGCAATAATGCTTCCCACTGTCATACGGGGATTCAAAGACGCATATGGGTCCTGAAAAATAATCTGTGCTTTCTGAGAATACTCATAGCGGTCTTTGGTGTGTCTTAAGTTTACCTGCTTTCCATTGTAAAGCATTTTTCCGCTGGTAGCCGGATAAATTCCCATAACCACTCTTCCCAATGTAGATTTTCCGCATCCGGACTCACCTACCACGCCAAGAGTTTCTCCTTTATAAATATCCAGGGTAATATCATTGACCGCTACCAGATTCTTTCCTTTTCCTACATGAAAGTGCTTTGACACATGGTCTAAAGTAACCAGCTTATCCATTTACCTTTTCCTCCTTGTCTCCCGGAAAATCAGGGTGAAGTCTCCAGCAGGATGCCGTATGGCCTTCGCTCACCTGGAATACCGGCGGCTGATTGGAACGGCAGATTTTCATGCAGTATTCACATCTGCTGGCAAATCCGCAGCCCTGCGGCGGAGCATATAAATCAGGAGGCGTACCCGGAATGGATACCAGCTGCTCCTCTTTCTTTGTATCAATAGTCGGAAGACTCTTTAAAAGAGCCTTTGTATAAGGATGTCCCGGATTGTAGAAGATATCTCTTACCGTACCTTTTTCTACTACTTTACCGGCATACATAACAGCCACATGATCCGCCAGATTTGCCACAACCCCAAGGTCATGAGTAATCAGAATAATCGCTGTTTTGGTATCTTCCTTAATTTTTCCCATCAGCTGCATAATCTGCGCCTGAATGGTTACGTCAAGAGCTGTTGTTGGTTCATCCGCAATCAACAGCTGCGGATTACAGGCCAAAGCCATAGCAATCATGGCACGCTGACGCATACCGCCGGAAAATTCATGAGGATACTGCTTTGCTCTCTCCTCTGCATTTGGAATCTGAACCATCTGTAAAAGACGGACAGCCTCTTTTTCCGCATCTGCTTTGCTGATTTTTTTCTTATTTACCAGAGTTTCCGTAAGCTGCTTGCCTACACGCATGGTAGGATTCATACAAGTCATAGGATCCTGGAAAATCATACTTACCATCTGACCGCGGATGTCCTGCATTTCCTTTTCACTTGCCGCTACAATATCCTTGCCGCAAAGTTTAATGCTTCCCTCTTTAATTCTTGCAGGAGGCATAGGATTCAGTTTCATAATCGTCTGAGCCGTTACACTCTTTCCGCAGCCGGATTCTCCTACAATAGCAAGTACTTCTCCTTTGTTTACCTCCAGGCTGACGCCTCTAACAGCGTGTACTTCACCTGCATAAGTATCAAAAGAAACATGGAGATTGTCTATTTTTAATATTTCTTCCATTTACTTACCTCCTTAATTTCGGGTCAAATGCGTCACGAAGCTGGTCACCCAGCAGGTTAAAGGACAACATGGTAACACAGATAAATAATGCCACAATTACAAGCTGTGTCGGGAACATCTGGAAAATCTTAATGGCATCATTAGCCATAATACCCCAGGAAGACTTCGGAGGCGCAATACCCAGACCCAGCATGGACAGAAATGCTTCTGTAAAGATAACATTCGGAATATCCAGCGTAATATTGACAATAATAACACTAAGTACATTGGGTACCAGATGTTTGCCGATGATTCTCGCCGGAGAAGCGCCCATGGATTTTGCCGCAATAACAAATTCCTGCTCCTTTAAACCAACGATCTGTCCTCGCACCAGCCGCGCCATACCGGTCCATCCGGTAAGGGAATAGGCCACGATAATAGTTCCCAGACCACGTTCCATAACCGTCATCAGAAGGATAACGATAATCAGGTAAGGAATACCACTGATAATTTCCACAATACGCATCATCACGTTATCTACTGCACCGCCGAAATAACCGGAGATACCTCCATAGATAACACCTACCAGACAGTCAATCAGCGCAACCGCAATCGCTACGGTAAGAGAAATTCTTGCGCCGTACCAGACTCTGGAGAATACGTCACGTCCCAGGGCGTCGGTACCAAAAATATGCATCTGACCGGTTACGGAGTCCGGGCTCATAATCGGTTTATTCTGAAATGCTACATTCTGTTCAGAATAGCTGAACGGTGTCAGCATAGGACAGAAAATAGCGCCCAGAATAATCAGCCCCAGAATAATCATACAAATTACTGCAACCTTACTCTTACGAATACGGTTCCAGGCATCTTTCATAAAGCTGACAGAAGGTCTGGCCAAGGATTCCATACTTTTTACATCGGCTCCTAACACCTCAAACGCATCCGAAGAAATTTTGCCGCTGACATCATAAGGAGTGTACTTTTCTGTCTGTACGGTTGTCTTATTATTCTTTTTTCTCATGTGTTCCTTACTCCTTTCCGCCTGTCAGTTTAATACGCGGGTCGATAAATCCGTAAATCAAATCCACAACCAGGTTGGCAAGAATCAGGAAGATACCATAGAATACGGTAGTTCCTGCAATCATGGTATAGTTCAAAGTCTGCACACTGGTTACAAAATATTTTCCAAGTCCGGGAATAGAAAAAATATTCTCTACAACAAAAGCACCTGTCAAAACTGCTGCTACCAAAGGACCCATAACGGTAACAACCGGCATAACTGCGTTGCGCACTGCATGTTTCCATACAATCTGGCGCTGACTGAGGCCTTTTGCTTTTGCTGTTTTAATATAATCCTGGCTGAGTACATCCAGCATACTGGTACGCATTAGACGGCTTACCGTTGCCATGGAACCAAAAGCCAGGGCAAATGCCGGAAGAATCTTACTATTAAAGTCAGACCAGCCGATAACAGCAAACACCTGAACTCCCGTTGCCTGATACAGTTTCAAGCCAAGGAAATACTGCAAAATAGCACCCATAATAAAGGAAGGTACAGAAACACCCACCAGAGCCAAAAACATAGCTGCACTGTCCCATACAGTTCCTCTTTTCACAGCAGCCACAACACCAAGAAGAATACCCATAATAAAGGCAAACAGCAGTGCGCGGATACCAAGACTGAACGATACTGGGAAGGCTTCTGCAATAACTTCCGTAACTGCTCTTCCGTCCGGAATGGAAATTCCAAAATCACCTCTCAAAGCATTTCCTATGTAAATAAATAACTGCTGAAGCACGGGTTTATCCAATCCATATTTCTTTTCCAATGCCTGCATAACGGAATCCGGCAGCGCTTTTCCGGCTGTAAAAGGTTCACCCGGAAGTAACTGCATTAAGAGAAAGGTGATAGTTACCAGAACCAAAATAGTGATGAAAGAATAGATAATTCTTTTTAAAATGTAGCGTATCCGATTAGACAAAATAGACAGCTCCTTTCTTTTGTTTTCTTTACTTTATTATTTTTATGTTCTGTTTATGTAAAGCGCAAAAGTTTTTGCGCTTTACATAAACAGACAGGAGCCGCTGCGAGAATCCTATCTGATTCCAGAACAACAGCTCCTATCTAAAATAACCTTATAAAATTTTTTCTTTCCGCTTTTCGGAATTATTCAGCGTCTGTAAAGTCAAATTCCTGGAAACCGGTACGAGTCATATTCTGCACTTTGTCAGATACGGCATAAGAAATAGCACTGAAGTAAATTGGGTAAATTGCTGCGTCTGTCTGCGTTACCAGAGTTTCTGCTTTAGCCAGCAAATCCTGACGAGCTACTGGGTCTGCTTCTACCATAGCGTCTGCAATCAGTTTGTCATATTCTGTGTTGCTGTATTTACCATAATTGTTTCCGTTTGTTGTAGTAAACAGGTCAAGGAAGGTCATTGCATCGTTGTAGTCCGGTGTCCAACCTGCGTATACCATATCAAAATCACCGGAGTCCATAGACGCCAGACGTGATTTAAATGGCTGCGGCGTAATATCTACAGTGATACCGAGTACAGATTTCCACTGTTCCTGCATAAACTGTGCATCTCTCTGAGCAGCATCAGTATCATCACAGAGGAAGGATAATTTCAAATCTTCTGCTTTCAAGCCTGTTTCCTGAAGACCTTTTTCCAGAGCTTTCTTTGCTTCTTCTGCATTGTATCCTGTGATATCTCCCACAGCATCACGATACAGTGTATCATTTGCTCCTGCAATACCAGTTGGTACAAGACCCGTAGCCGGTACGGAACCATCTTTTAAGATGTTGTCGCACAGACTCTGTGTATCCAGTGCAAGGCCAAGAGCACGACGGATATTTGCATTATCCAGACCTTTGTCTGTTTTCTTTGTGTTGAACTGAATGTACCAGTTACTGTTGTTTACATAGTTTTCCACATGAATACCAAGAGACTCTGCCTGTACTGCCTGATCTCCTGTCAAGTTGATACAGTCAATCTGTCCAGCCTGGAAGGCATTCATACGAGCATTGGTGTCATTCATCATATTGAATTTAACAGTCTTTACGGCAACTCTGTCCGGGTCATAGAAATCTTCGTTTGCTGTCAATGTGATGTGGTCATTGTGTACCCACTCTGTAATGTTATATGCACCGTTTGTAACCAGCTTGTCGATTTCATCGCCATAGTTTGCTGCACCGATTTCCTCATAAGCCTTCTGGTTTACAGGATAGTAGGAAGCAAATGCAAACAAATGCTCAGCATACGGAATCGGGTTTGTAAAGGTAACTTCCAATGTGTAGTCATCAATGGCCTTCACACCCAGTTCAGAAGGGTCTTTTGTTCCTTCATATACTTCTTTACCGTTTAACAGGTTGTCATACACAATGAATGCATAGGAAGAAGCTGTCTCTTTGTTACAGATTGTCTGGTAAGCAAATACAAAGTCATTTGCTGTTACAGGCTCTCCATTTGTCCATTTTGCGTCCTGACGAAGTTTCATGGTATAAGTACGTTTGTCATCGCTTACAGTTGTTTCTTCAGCAAGATCCGGCTGCGGCTTATCATCTTTATCCAGTTTATAAAGACCAACCATAGCCATACGAAGAATATCTCCTGATGCCACGTCTGTAGTCAGTAAACTGTTTAATTCCGGCGGTTCTGCACGCAAGTCGATTGTGTAAGAATCTTTCTCCGGTGTTCCTGCAAAACCTGTACTGCTTGTTTCTGTCTTTGCGCTGCTATCAGAAGTACCTTCTGCTTTTTTGTCTCCTGAAGAACTTCCACATGCGCCTAAAGACAAAACCATTGCGCTGGCAAGAGCCATCGCTAATACTTTCTTCATCTTCATATTGATTTCCTTCCTCTCTGCTAGAATTTCACACCGAAAACTTTAATGCTTTGTTTTCTTAATGTTGTGAATCAATCTTCTTTATTATAATAAATTATGAAGTTTTGTCAACTGTTTCTGGCAAAATTCTCCCATTTGTGTTTTTTGCACAAAGACAAATATCTTTCTGGTCGAAACTTTTTAAGCAACTTTTTCCAAATTTTCCACAATTTTACGGATAACTCCGTCTTTAAAGGGAGATTCTATGCCGCTTTGCTGTAACAAATCAGTATGAAATTCGGAAGCGGAAATCCTGCATAATTTCAGATAGCTCTCCCACGCCCCCTGACGGTCCTTATCCATCCAGATTTTGTACTCAAAGGCACAAAGCTGGGCAATCACATAATCAATATAGTAGAGAGGGAAACTGTAAATATGGTGCTGTTTCTGCCAGAAGCAGCCTCTTTCAAAGAAGTCCAGACCTGCATAATCCAAATGCGGCTTATATTCCTTCTCCAGCTTTCTCCACACCTCTTTCCGCTGCTGAGGGGTCATTTCTGGATGGTCATACACCTCATGCTGAAATTCATCCACCATGCAGCCGTACGGTACAAAAATCACAGCATCCTCCAAATGCATACCGGTGTAATCTGCCGTTTTCTCTTTTCCAAAAAACAGATGATACCAGGGTTCTGTAAAGAATTCCATGGACATGGAATGAATCTCCGCCGTTTCCATACCAATATCTGCATGTTCCCGGATAGGATCTTCTGCTGCCAGATACCCCTGGAACGCATGACCGCACTCATGAGTCATAACGTCCACATCTCCGCTGGTGCCGTTAAAGTTGGCAAAAATAAACGGTGCCTTATAGTCCGGCAGGTAAGTCATATATCCGCCCACTGCTTTTGTCTTTCTGCCAAAGACATCTAAAAGTTCGTTTTCCATCATAAAATCAAAAAATTCTTTTGTCTCTGGAGACAGTTCTTCATACATCTCCTGTCCTGCTGCCAGAATTTTCTCCGGTGTTCCTTCCGGCTGGGGATTTCCCTCTGGACCGTATACCTGTTCGTCTGTATAAGTCATATGCTTAAGCCCCAGACGCTCTCTCCGCTTTTCAAAAAGACTCTCAGCAAAGGGAACCCACACTTCTTTTACCTGACGTCTCAGATTTTCTATTTCTTTTCTTCCATAACAATTTCTCTGCATGCGCAGATATCCCAGAGGCGTATACGTCTCAAATCCCAGTTTTTTCGCCTGCTGTGTTCTGTTTTTTACCAGTTTGTCATACAATTCATCTAATTTATCGGCAATACTGTCAAAGAAAGCATTCTGTTTCTGGGCTGCTCTTCTTCTCACCTCAGGATCTTTGTTTTTCAGATAAGGAGTCAGAAGAGAAAGATTCAGTGTTTCCCCTTCCCAGTCAATTTTGGCGCTGGCCAGAAGTTTTTCATATTCTGTCACAAGTGCATTCTCCTCCTGCATCAGTGGAATGACCTCCTCGGACACAGACTTCATGGCAATTTCCATATTTTTAAATGCTACAGACCCTATCTTCTCTTCCAGAACGTCCCTATACGGGGAAGCGAACAGCCGCTTCTGATACTCCACACATAGGTTGGAATATTCTGGCACCTGTTCATCATAGTAATTCTGTTCTTTTTCATAAAACTCGTCTGTGGTATCAATGGTATGACGAATGGAACAAAGCGTCACCTGAGTCTGCACCCGGTCATTGAGTTTATAAAATTCTTTGTGAACAGCAAACTGCTCTTCCCCGCTTCCCGCTTCTTCCAGCTTCTCCATCAGCTTTTTCAGCTGCTTTTTCACCTGTACAAAATCAATTCTTTCATACGGCATATCTTTAAATTTCATCATAGTCTGTTCTCCTCTCCTGCCCTGCAGTTAATACAGATTTTTCACCTTAAATTCTCTCTCCGTCTCTCTTCTCTG
>DXFK01000175.1 GCA_019114495.1 Candidatus Blautia stercoravium | reverse complement strand
ACACAGAATCGGCATCACAAATGCAATAAAGCGGCTGAACCTCTTTTATGAAAAGGATACCGCAGCCATTACTTTTTCAAATCTGCCCCAAAAAGGCGCCTGTGTAACGATTCTGCTTCCTGCTAATCTATATCCCACTGAGCCAAAGGAGGATTTTTAAAATGAATGTACTGTTGGTAGATGACGACCGCTTTGTTGTTGCGGCTCTGGAGAAAAAAATAGACTGGAATGCACTGCATATTTCTCAAGTCTACACAGCCTGTAACGTCAGGCAGGCCCAAAATATCATAAAAGAGGAGGAAATTCATATCTGCGTCTGCGATATCGAAATGCCGGGGCAAAGCGGCTTAGACTTGCTGTCCTGGGTAAGAGAGCAGAAAATGGATACTCTTTTCATTTTTCTTACCAGTTATGCGGACTTCAATTATGCGCAGAAGGCCCTTTCCCTGTCTTCTCTGGACTATCTTCTGAAGCCCGTAGATTTTAAACAGCTTTTTTCCATTCTGGAAAAAGCGGTAAGTAAGGTAAATGAAGAAGCCAACTGGCATAAAACCCGCATAGAGAGCAGACATTGGGTCAGCAATCAGCAGGCCGTTACCGATTTATTCTGGAAAGATTTGTTTTTAAATCCCATGTTAAAGGAAGTTCCCGTACTGGAACATAAAATTACCCAGAAAGCCCTGCCCTATGAACCCTTCCATGCGTTTGTTCCGATTCTTTTTAAGCTTTATCCTTCTACAGAACTGCAGCAGGAAATGGGCAATTCTATGATAGACTTTTCCTTTCGCAACATAGCCGCTGAGACACTGCAAAATGCCTGTATTTTATATGAAGGACTCGTTACTTTACAGCACTTTGAGTACATACTCATTATCGGAAATGTTCACTTTGAAGATGTACGGACACCGCTTCTGCATTGTCTGGATACGGTATTTCAGAATATCGACAACTTTCTGCATTGCCAAGTATCCTGCTGTCTTTCGGAAGAGGTTCCTATGCTCCAACTTTCGGACACACTGCTGTCCCTTAGAAATATGAGAGAAAACAATTTAAGCCAGACCAATACACCTTTGCTGTTAAACAACTATATTCCCCAGGAAATGTCGTATACGCCGCCTTCCCTGGATATTATACAAACTTTCTTAGAGCAGAAGAATCTTTCTGCTGCCTTAAAAAATCTGAAAAACTACATAAATCAGCTTTCTGCGAAAAAAATGCTGAACAAAGAAATTTTACTCCGTCTTCGGCTGGATATGGAACAGGTTGTTTTCTCTTTCTTACAAAATAACGGTATAGAGGCACACACGCTTTTTGGAACGGAAGAAACAACGTCTCTTATTTCTCATGCCTGTGAATCCTCAGCGTATATGGAGCAATATCTTTCCTATCTGCTTACCAGAGCCCTTGATTACAGCAATTTCATCAACGAAGAGCACTCTGTCATTGATTTGATTTTGAATTATATTCATCAGCATTATGCGGAAGATATTACCAGAACCACCCTGTCTGACCTGGTTTATCTGAATGCGGATTATATGGCGCGCCTTTTTAAGAAGCAGACACAGAAATCCATTGTCAACTATATCACGGAATATCGGATAGAAAAGGCAAAAGAACTCCTGAACAGTCCAGATATTCCTGTGGCAACCGTTGCTTCCAAAGTGGGATATGGAAACTATTCTTACTTTTCAAAACTCTTTAAAGACCTAACCGGCTATACGCCAAATGAATACCGAAAAAAACACCTTTAAAATAATAAGAGGAAGAAGCTGTTTTCTTTCAACACCTTCTTCCTCTCATTTTACCTCATTTTACCTCAAAATTCCCGTAGTAATAGACTCCGGATACAGAAGCAGTTCCGCCAGTTTCCCCTGAATTCTAATATGCACAGGCATAATTTCTCTGGTTTTATTCAACAGTACCATGACAATTTCTCCATCAGGATTTTTATAAGCAGTTACATCCATTCCTTCTGTATATTTACTATACCCGATTCTCACTGCCCCTGTATGTATATAATGGGAAAAATGTTCAAAATGCTGCTGTATCAGCTGCGGCAGCAGTTTCTTCTGAACTGTATCGTAAAGAAACGGAGCATGGCAAAAATTCCCCACATGGTTTGGGCCCCCATGCTCGTCCAACAAGAGATTCCAGTCATAAAAAGCCGTCATTCCATGATTTAAGTCTCCAATAATCTCATGAGACAGTCTTAAGGCCCCGTTGATAACATCTTCTTCCGCAAATTTGCTGTACTCAATGCAGCTTTCTGAAATAATCAGTTTTTTATCCGGAAATTTATTTCTGACCAATTCCAAGGCCTCAAAATGATCTCCGCTGTACCAGTGGAAAGCAATTCCTGCCACCATATCCTTTGTAGAAGAATCCATGATTTCATTAATTCTTTCATACACTCTTTCTTTATTGTGATCCCAAATAAAAATTTCTACATGTTCCAGCCCATGTGCCTTTAATGCAGGATACATAAAATCCCGTAAAAATTCTTTTTCCTCTGCTGCTGTATAAATACAGGAATCCCAAGTCTGCACTGCTTTCGGTTCATTCTGTAGAGACATTCTCTGCACCTGGAACCCTCTGTTTTCAAATTCTGAAATATACCTGCAGATATAGTCTGCCCACATTTTTCTATATTCTGGTTTTAAAGAGCCTCCAAAGGTTCTCCGCCCGTTTGTTTTCATAAAAGACGGGGGCGACCAGGGTGACAACATAAGCTTCAGCGGTTTTCCTGCTACTCTCTGTGCGTCCTGTAGCATAGGCAGAATATATTTTTCCGTTCTTGCAAAGGAAAAAGAACGCAGTTCCGTATCCTCCTTGTCTGACATGGCCTCATACATTTCTGTAGAAAAGTCACAACTGTCCATATGCACCCGCACAATCCCGTATTTCATTTTCTGAGGTGAAAAATACGTCTCTATCAACTGCCTCTTCTGCTCTTCATTCATTAGTGAATATACATAAGCAGCCGCATCGGTGATTGCTCCGCCGAATCCCTCTATTTTTTCATACTGCACCTCCGGGTACAAATTCACTACCTGATTTTCTGCTCCCCAGTCTTCTTTTAGGGCTACTACCTGATGAAATTGTTCCTTCCAGTCCCCGGTTCCATATGTGGTAAATAATTCCAGTTCCATAAATAACCTCCCGATTCCTTATTTACCCATAGTTTAGCACATTTATCTGAAAATGTAAGGAACATTTCCGACCTCTTTTTATTACTTTTCTGACTCAATTTTCCCTCTTACATTTCTTTAAAATCCCCACGCCCAGCGGATACGGCCCCGTATGTACTCCAATGATGACTCCAACCTGTATTTCTTCCCAGGAATCCATTTCACAGACATGTTCCAGATATTTCAGGTCTTTTGTTGTAAAAAATATGCCCTGTACTGCGGACTTCCTTTCTCTCTGATTTTCAAAGTTATGAACATATCCTATACAGCCTCAAATATCTACAGAAATATAAGGACTATGGCGTCTGTCTGAAAAAGCCAATCGAGCTGAGATTCTGCTGAAATGGCTGGATTTATACATAATTTCCGGTACCGCCGCCCAGAACACCCATCTGAACAAATACCGGCTTTATCACTATTCTGGCGCACTCTATAACCTTTTTATAGATTGGATAGAAGACGACATGGAAGAAAGGTTGGAAACCATTGCCTCCCTTGTTTATGACCAGATGAAAATACGCCTCTTTCCTGAAAAATATCTTAAAAAATACTTGCATTTTCATTGATGTGTGATATAATTTGAAATTGTCAAAGACAATATGACATGGGCGATTTCCCGAGTGGCCAAAGGGGACAGACTGTAAATCTGCTGGCAACGCCTTCGGTGGTTCGAATCCACCATCGCCCATTGTGTTAGTAAGGTTAGAAGAAACAGTGCTTGCACGTATGTTCTTCGCAATCAACCAAACGCACAAAATGCCGCAGTGGCGGAACAGGCAGACGCACAGGACTTAAAATCCTGCGGGACTTATACTCCCGTACCAGTTCGATTCTGGTCTGCGGCACTTTTACGTGTGCTTCAAGTCCTTGATTTTATAAAGGCTTGGGGTACTTTTCTTTTCTCGTATGCCATTATTTTGTTATAAGTCTTCTCTTCATTTCTATACCGGAAAGCCACAATGTAAATCATATTTTTTATTAGAATACTCCATTTCGTCCTTCATCCTCACAAAACCATGTTTTTCATACAGAGGACGCCCCATTTCCGTTGCCTCCAAAGAAATCGCAGTAATACCCTTTTTCAAAGCTTCCTGAATTGGATGTTGCAAATTGCAACATAACTGATCAGACCTTATTTTATTCAAGTATAAACGAAATCGTATGCTATTTATCAAAAACAGGAGAATCCCTTCCCATTTGCCGATTCTCCTGCCTCTGTATCCCGTTGTATGTTTCTACTCTAGCACACATTTCACCAGGATAGCCCCGTGTGCCGGCACCTCCAGATGCAGCACACCGGCCCTGCACTCGTGAATTTTTTTCACCGGGCTGTACCCAAAATCTCCGGTCACCATAAGCTGCCGGAATTTCACCGTTCTGGTTCTCGGAATTCCCAGCTCCCATACGGTCAGTTCCACCGTTTTCGTCTCACTGGTATTGTTCAGCGTAATCACCATTTTTTCCTTTTCCGTAAATCTTCCGTAGCTTAACTGCTGATAATCATTTGCCAGAAACCGCAGAGATCCTGTAATCAATTCCCGGTTTTCCTTGTGAATCTTTATCATTTCTTTGTGATAAGCGATCAGCTCCTTATCCTCTCGTCCCCAGGGATACGTTCTTCTGTTATCCGGGTCTGTAAAGCCGCACAGGCCCGCCTCGTCGCCGTAATAAATAGTGGGCGCTCCCGGCCAGGTCATCTGGATGGCAACCGCTTCTCGAAAGACCGCTTTACTCACGCCTGTTTCCGCCGCCTCACTTCCCAGAGTTCCCACGCGCCCCACTTTAAAGTTGGTTCTGGTCAGAAATCTGGAATGGTCATGATTGGAAAGTTCATTCATAGCTGTCATAAGAGACGGCCCATAGAAGCTGGCCATGTGATACTTCATTGCCCCGATAAAGCTGTCGCTGTTTCCATACATGCCCTCATTGTATTCGTCACTGTGCTTCTCCATTCCGGTGAGGAACCAAGTCACAGGCTCCATAAAGGCATCATAATTCATGACGGTATCCCACTGATCCCCTTCCAGCCAGGGCCTTGCGTCTCCGTAATGCTCTGCCAGAATAATAGCATTGGGATTTGCTTCCTTTACATTTTTTCGGAAATCCCGCCAAAACTGATGATTGTACGCGTCGCTGTGTCCCAAATCAGCCGCCACATCCAGACGCCAGCCATCTGCATTATAAGGCGGGGAAACCCATTTTCTTGCTATATGCATAATATAATCATACAGTTCCCGGGACTCCTCATAGTTCAGCTTAGGCAGGGTAGCATGTCCCCACCACCCGTCATAATCCTGATTATAGGGCCAGCCATTGGGATTGTTAAAGCGAAAAAAGGTACGGTACGGGCTGTCCGCAGACACATAGGCCCCCTTTTGGTATCCCTGCTGGTTTTCATAAATCCGCTCTCTGTCCAGCCACTTATTAAAGGAACCACAGTGATTGAACACACCGTCTAAAATTACCTTCATTCCTCTTTTGTGAATTTCTTCCACTACCTCTGCGAAGAAGGCGTTGCTGGCTTCCAGATTATCCTTTCCGGTAACACGGCGGATATAGCGGGAAGCATGGGAATTGTCCTTATCCCAGTCTGCCAGTGCCTCACCTCCGTCATTGACAATTTTCCCATAATGAGGGTCAATGTAGTCATAATCCTGAATGTCATATTTGTGATTGGAGGGTGACACAAACAGCGGGTTGAAATAAATGACCTCCACGCCCAAATCCTGGAGATAATCCAGTTTATCCATGACACCCTGCAAATCCCCTCCATAAAAGTCTCGGACGTCCATAGCCTGCGGCGGACGGTTCCAGTCTTCTATCTTCTGTACTTTTTCATTAATATAACAATACTCCCCGGTTACCACATCATTGGACGGGTCGCCGTTACAGAACCGGTCTGTAAAAATCTGATACATGACAGCCCCCTTAGCCCAGTCTGGCGTTTTAAACCCCGGCACAATCCCGAAGGAATAGTGTTCATCTATCTCCCTCGTAATCCCTGCCTGGTTATAATAGCAGTGGATTTTTCCGGAAATAATCTCAAAAAAATAACGGATTGATTCGTTCTGCAGTTCTACGTCTGTTCCGTAATAATCAAAACCGTCTTTTGTATTTATCAGCTTCATCTGCTGTTTTTTTTCTCCTGATACCAGATAAACGGTATCTACGTTCTTCTCCTTTGTCCGGATACGGATATTCACCGTATCTCCCGGTTCCGGTTCTGCCGGTGTTCGGTAATTTTCGGTTTCATCGCTGAACACGGCACGTTTATGAAAAGCCGAGCGCATATTTGCCACATATTCCTGAATCCTTTTTGTTTCTGCCAGATTATTGTAATCCATACTGAATCCTCTCTATTTTCTCGCAAAGCACAGAAATATTTCCTGATTTGCCGAATTTCTGTCATGCTTTTATTTTATCCCACCCACTCTGCATATACAACTACTTTTTCCCGAAAACATCATATTTTCACAGCTTTTCCGAATAAAGTAAAAACGCCAATCTTTCGACTGGCGTTTTTGGAGAAGGTATTTCTTCTTATGGGGTGTAGCAAAAACTATATAATGTATTGGGGGGTTTTTACAGTAATTATAGTACCATAGAGACGGCAAAAAGTGTGCACAAATAGCATTTTTTTTTCAAACCTTTTCTATCCAAA
>DXFK01000174.1 GCA_019114495.1 Candidatus Blautia stercoravium | reverse complement strand
GGAAAACTGTTTGGGAGAAATGGAAGAGGAGATGGAAGAAGTCCCATTTGATGACTTTGCATTTTTGAAAAAAGAACTGTTGGAAGATAAAATCCCGGATTATTCTTTTGCGTCTCACACGCAGCTTTTGAAGGATTATACAGAGAAAGTCGAAAAGGGAAAAGAAAGTCTGACAGAGGAGAAAAACTGTCAGGAAAAATACGACCGGTATTTGCAGGAACTGGATTTATGTCAGGAAGAACGAAACGCAGCGGAACGGGAAGTCCAGCAATATGAGCGGCTGCTGCAGGAGACAAAGGCAGAACTGACAGAGCAGGTGTACCTCTGGGAACGGAAAAATCAGGAGCTTTCTCTTGCCCCGGAAGTCTTGCAGGAGATTTCCAGAAAGATTCAGGAGTATGAGCAGGGAAAGGATTATTCCGAAATACGGGAACTGGCAAAACCGAAACTGTATGAGAAGGAAAGCGATTTTACCAGAGAAAGGCTGCTGCTGGAACAGAATCTGGAAACAGAAAGCCAAAAACTGCAGGCATTGGAAGAAGAGCTGACAGAGTGGCAGAATCAGAAAGACCCGGAGCCTCAGCAGATGGAGTGTGTCCAGGAAAATCGCCGTCTTTTAAGAGAAAAAGGTATTCCGTACCAGCAGTTTTATAAGACCATAGAGTTTGGTCAGGATTTAGAACCAGAGCGGGCGGATAGGCTGGAAGAAGCCCTGCTGCAGATGGGGGTACTGGATGCACTGATTATTTCAGAAGAATACAGGGAAAAAGTGCTGGAGCTAGACAGTGGCGTATGCGACAAGTACATTTTCAGCGATGTTTCTCGTGTCCAGGAAAATCTCACCAAAGTCCTGGATGTGGATAACGGGGAGCATGATATTTTGCTGTACCAGAGCATTTCCCATATCTTGTCTTCTATTGGTTTTGGCAGAACGACAGAGCAGGGAACTTCCTGGGTCGATGAACAGGGAAACTACCGGCTTGGGGTCTTGGAAGGAACCGTTACCGGGGAATACCGTGCCAGATTTATCGGCGTGGGGGCAAGAGAGCAGTATAGAAAGGAAAAAATAGAAGAACTGGAAAGTCTCTGCCAAGAGACGAGGCAGCAGGTGGCAGAGATAAAAGCCGCACTGGAGAAAAACCAATTACGTCTGGAGCATCTTCAGAAGGAATGGACAGAATTTCCAAAAGACGAAGATTTGAAAACAGCGGCAAAGGAGCTTGCTGATTGGGAATACCGCCTGGAACTTGCAGTCAGACGGGTAGGGGAACAGCAGGAACTTACGGAAAAAGAGCGGAAGAAATTAGATGAAATCCGAGTCAAAGTAAGAGAATTATGCGGGAAATGTTATCTTTCCCCAAGGCTGGATATCTTTGCTGCTGTGTTGGAATCTCTGCACAGATATAAGGAGCTGCTTTCAGACCTGCAGGTAGCTTACGGCAAGTATCAGAACGGAATCCGGTATGTGGAAAGCCAGCAGGAATACAGGGAAGGAATCGAGCTGGACTTAGATGATATCCGGTATGATTTGAACAGGATTCTTTTAAAAGTCCGAGAGCTGGAAGGCTTTCTGGTATCTGTGCGGAAACAATTAGCGCTTACCGATTATGAAGAAATTAAGGAACGTCTGGACTACTGTATGCAGCGTCTGGTTCTTCTGCCCGGTGAGAGGGAAGGATGCGTGGGAAGGCAGAACAGACTGGAAAACGAAGCAGATGTGCTGCAGGAAAAAATACAGGAAAATGAGAAGAAAAAGGCAGAACTTCTGGAGAAAAAAGAGAAATACTGCCGTGTTTTTGAACTGGAATACCGCCTGGGATACGTGGAACAGTTTTTGAAGGAAACGGAAGATATGGGGGCGCTGGCCAAGGAGGTCTGCAGCCGGTTTGCGGGCAGTTTTGGAAATAAAAAACAAAGTGATGTCTTTGGCAGTCTGCAGGAAGCATATCACCAGAACCGGGGATATCTTTTGGATTATCAGATTACCCTGTCCTCTCTTTTCGGAGAACTGGATGAGGAAAGCTCCTTCCTTGACATGAGTGTAAAGAGAATTGATATTTCGGCAAAATACAGGGGAACAGCAGTAAAATTTAAAGAGTTGCTGGAAAAACTCTGTGAAGATGCAGAATCCCTGGCGAAGATTTTAAACGAAAGGGACAGGGAGCTGTTTGAAGATATTCTGGCCAACACCATCAGCAAGAAAATCCGTGCCAAAATCCAGGCAAGCAGGCGCTGGGTAGAGAAAATGAATACACTTATGGAGTCTATGCAGACATCCAGCGGACTGAAACTAAGTCTGCGTTGGAAGAATAAAAGAGCAGAAAAGGAAGAACAATTAGACACCAGGGCCTTGGTGGAATTATTGCAGAAAGACGCTGAAATCATGCGTCCGGAGGAGATAGAAATGCTCTCCCGGCATTTTCGTTCCAAGATTGAGGAAGCAAGGAAAATTGCAGGGGATATGGGAGCTGTGCAGTCCTTCCATGCAACCATGCGTGAGGTACTGGATTACCGGAAATGGTTTGAATTCCAGCTGGAATGTCAGAAAACAGGAGAGAAAAAGAAAGAACTGACAGACCGGGTATTCTTTACCTTCAGTGGAGGAGAAAAGGCCATGGCCATGTATGTGCCGCTGTTCTCTGCAGTAGTGGCCAAATATGCAGGAGCACGTCCGGATGCACCGAAACTGATTTCTTTGGATGAGGCTTTTGCAGGTGTAGATGAAACCAATATCCGTGATATGTTCCGTCTTATGGTAGAGTTTGAGTTTAACTTTATGATTAATTCACAGATTTTGTGGGGAGATTATGATACCGTCCCTGCACTGGCTATTTATCAGCTGATTCGCCCGGAAAATGCCAGATTTGTGTCTGTGATCCGCTATCTATGGAATGGCAAAAAGAAGGTCATGGTGACAGATAAGACAGAAGAGGTATAGAATATGGCTGAAATGGAACCGAAAAAGTTGGGAGAATGTCTGGACTATTTCAGGCATCGTCCGGTTTATGAAAAACTTTTTCAAAAGTTCAGAGAAAAGTATGCCAGCCTGGGGCATATGGGCGGCAAGGTGATTCTGTCAGGACTTACTCTGGAAGAAAAGCAACAGTTAGGAGGATTTCTGCAAAAGGATTACACAGAGAATAAAACGGTGACAGTTTCAGCCGAACTGTTGGAAAAACGCCTTGGTGAAAGCCGGTTTTCGGGGATTTCCGGGGAAACGCTTCTGCGGGCTTATTTTGGCAAAAAACTGACGGTGAAGAAAGAAGAAAAGCAGAAAGAAGAGGAAAAAAGGAAAGCCTGTTTTGCAGAAATTCTGGAAGGTCAGGAAGAAAATCCGGCAGGAAAATGGCTGAAGGAAGTCTTGGAAAACCGCGGGAGTGGGTATGAGATTCTGATGCAGCAGTACCGGGAAAATCCTGCTAAACTGGAGGAGATTCTGGAGAATGTCATGAGGGCTTCAAAGCAGCTTAACGTCATAAAAAAGAGGCAGCTTCTGGCAGTATTTGCAGCTCAGACAACGGGAAATCCTCATTACTTTGATACCGGGGAAACAGCAGAAAAGCTCTTGATTTTATACCTGAAGCATCAGTTCCAAGGCAGTTATGAGAAAGGAATATCTCCGGCAGAAGAGAGGAATCATCTGCTGTATCAGGCAGGGATTCTAAAAGATGACTTGTCCAATGAAACACTGGCTTACGGTCTTCATGCATGGAAACAGGACGGGAGTATGCATGAAGGAATCGAAGGATTTTTAAAAGGACAGGAACCTGTGCGTCTGACTCTGCGTACCCTTGGGGAAATCCACAGAATCAGGGCACAGCAGAAAGAAATTTATGTAGTAGAAAATCCGGCCGTGTTTTCCGTCCTGACAAGCCGGAACCCAGCTTGTGCAGCAGTCTGTGTCAGCGGACAGCCCAGGCTTGCATCCCTGCTTTTGTTGGATTTTCTGAAAGAAAATCACATTTTTTGGTACGCTGGGGATTTTGACCCGGAAGGGCTTTTGATTGCCCAGAGGCTGAAAGAACGGTATGGAGAGGCACTGCATTTCTGGAAGTATGAGGTGCAGTGGTATGAGCAGTATCTGTCTTCTGTAAGACTGAGCGAGAGCCGGATAAAAAAGCTGGAGCATGTTTATATGCAGGAGCTGCAGGGCATTAAGGAAGGGATACAGAAACGAAAACGGGCGGCTTATCAGGAGGCCATGCTGGAAATCTATGAAGAAACTCAGACAGCCTCGCTTTGACCGCGCCTCTTACCTGCACCTTTTACCATGATACGGAAGAAGGTGCAATTTTTCGCCTTTTACATGAAACCCAAACCCCAGGTTATTGCCCGAATCAGTAATGCAGCCGCAGTCTTCCTGATACAGCAGCTCAAATCCATTGTTCTTTAATTCGTCCCGGAAGTAATGCAGATTAAAATTTTTCTCCGAGCATTCCGGGTACTGGCTTAAAAGCAGCTTCATGGACTTTTGAGCATGCTCAAAGTAAAAGTAAGTGCCGATAAGGTCTGCGTCTTTCTTCAGATAGGGCAGAAGCCGTTCATACAAAAAAGTGTGGTGATAAAAATTGTGCTCATTGGCAGCAAAGAAATCCAGGTGCACGTCTATACATTCCGATTTCAGAGGAAATCGTGTGCTGCTGTCTGCCAGGTATAAAATATCCAAATCCGGGCGCTGCTTTTCAATGAGGTGTTTGTACATCAGCAGGGTTTCCGGGTATTTGTCAATGACAAGATACAGGCTGTCCTTTGGCAGGGCAGAAAGGTGATTATGCATAAAAAACCAGGCATTGATATAGGTTTCTGCAACAACCTTTCCCCGGAGATTGGTTTCTTCCATTTGTTTTAACATCTGCTGGTAAGAACGCTCAAACATGGTGATAAGCTCCGGCGGCAAATCTTTGTAAAGTTCTCTGGTAACGTCCGGGGTGTCCTGCAGGTTGGTATTTTTGTTAGGCGTCATAAGGATTCCATTCTGAATCCGGGCCCGATAGCCGCAGGAGCAGGAAAGGGCGCCTCCGTAGAGAAAACGGGGATTCATTTCCACGTCTTTTAAGGACAGGGAGCTGCCGCACACAGGACAGCACAAAAGAGGCAGGGCAGATACCGGGACTCCAGTCTGCGGTATCCGGTCTGGCTGGTTTTCTTTCAAAGCCGCGATTTTTTTATCAAGTCTTTGGATAATTTCCTGTTTTCGGCTGATTTCCTGCAGGCAGAATTCTCGCTTGCCCTCGTAAACAGCCTTTAATTCTTCTATATCCTGGGAATCTGCCAACCTGGAAATGCGCTTGAGGGAAAGCAGCATATGGATTTCCCGAAGGGTAAAATCCAGTTCTTTTAATTCCAGAATCCATTCCAAATCCTGAAGTACAGTTTCATTAAATACATACTGTCCCCTGGGCTTAGGAGGGACTAAAAGCCCGTAATTAATATAGTAATAAAGGTTATCCACTGAGATGTGGTAACGTCTGGATACTTCACCGATACGCATAAAAAGAACCTCCCGGTTTTGATAAAACCACTGTAGCATAAATCTTTAGTATACTCAAGGTTTTGAAAAAATATCTCGAAAAAAGCCCGTTGACACAGGGGAAACTAAAGGTTTTACAATGTTTCCAGAAAGAAAAGCCGAAGACAGAAAAATCAGAACGGGAGTGTGTGGATATGAAAGTTTTAAAAGAAGCGGTAAAGAGAACAGAAGAGGACAGAAAAAATCTTACAGAAACAGTAAGCCGTATGATAGAGGCAGTAAGAAACAAAAAAGACGAAGCCTTAAAGGCCTATAACCTGCAGTTCGACGGCTGTACCAGAGAAACTCTGCGGGTAAGCCGGGAAGAAATCCAGAAAGCCTACAGCCAGCTTAACGGGCAGGAGATTGAGGATTTAAAGAAAGCGGCAGGAAATATCCGGGCATTTGCCAAAGCACAGAGAGAAACTGTAAAGCCTTTGGCAAATTTCAGCCCCATGCCGGGAATTTTCTTAGGACACAGGATTATTCCGGTGGAATCCTGCTGCTGCTATGTGCCAGGAGGAAATTACCCTCTGTATTCCACAGCGTTAATGCTGATTATTCCTGCGAAAACCGCAGGGGTAAAGCGGGTAGCAGCCTGCTCTCCGGTGATGAAAGGAACCAATGATATCAATCCGAAGACTCTGGTTGCCATGGACATTGCAGGTGTGGACGAGATTTATGCCGTAGGAGGCGCTCAGGCAGTGGCTGCTTTTTCCTACGGGACAGAGGAAATTCCGGCCGTGGACATGATTGTCGGACCGGGAAACCGCTTTGTCACAGAAGCGAAACGCCAGTGTTACGGTCAGGTTGGCATTGATTTTGTGGCAGGTCCCAGTGAAGTCATGGTGCTGGCAGACGGCAGCGGAACTCCGGAAGTGGTGGCCGCAGACTTGCTGGCGCAGTCTGAACATGACCCCAATGCAAAGGGAATTCTGGTAACTACAGATGAGGGATTTGCAGAGAAAGTGATAAAAGCAGTAGAAAAAGAACTGAGCATGCTCTCTACCGCAGAAATTGCAGAGAAATCCTGGAACACTTTCGGAGAGGTGATTCTGGCAGACAGTGAAGAAGAAATGGCAGACCTGGCCAATGCTTATGCGCCGGAGCACCTGGAAGTCAATCTGAGAAGCGCCGAAGAAATGGCGGAAAAGCTGTACAATTACGGTTCTCTCTTTATTGGTGAAAATACAGCAGAGGTGTTTGGAGACTATGCTTCCGGAACCAACCACACGCTTCCTACTCTTCGGGCAGCCCGCTATACAGGCGGCGTATGGGTCGGCACCTTTTTAAAAACCTGCACATACCAGAGTATGACAAAAGAAGCCATGAAAGAACTGGCGCCTTTGGTGGCAAGACTGGCAAAGGGTGAAGGACTTATGGGGCACGCAGAAGCGGCAGAAGTGCGGGAAAAGAAATAAAAGTTTGGATTTTCTCTGAAAATGGGTTCTTGCTGACAGGCAGTGCTTGTTATATACTGTCTATAGAAAGAGAAAGGCAGGAAGCTATGTTTAGAAAAATTGAGAAGGAAAATCCTTTTGAGGAAATTTTAGACCAGATTATTGAAAATATCAAAGAGGGAACTCTGAAAAAGGGAGACGCGCTTCCGGCAGAACGGAATATGGCAGAGGCCTTAGGGGTTTCCCGTCCTGTGGTGCGGGAAGTACTAAGAACCCTGGCTCTGCTGGGGATTATCAAGACTGTCCGGGGAGGGGCAAGTTATGTATCCGAAAATCTGGAAAACAGTCTCATCCAACCGCTGTCTATATTGCTGCGATTAAACAACAGCAGCGTTTACCACAATCAGCAGCTTCGCAGCGCCCTGGAAGTAGAGGCTGCCCGTCTGGCTGCCAGAAACTGTACACCGGTGGACGCAGCAGAACTGCAGCTGATTCTGGCCAGACTGGACGCGGCAGAGGAAGAAAGAGTCAGAGGAGACTTAGACCGGGATCTACATATCAAAATCGGAAAAATGGCTCAAAGTCCTATGCTGTTTTCCGTAATGAGTGCCTCCGCCCAGTTGACGGAAAACATCATTACAGGAATCCGAAGCTATATGATGCAGAAACAACATTCCGTTTCACAGATGGATGAACAGCACCGGAAACTGGTGGACGCAATTGTGGAGCACCGGGAGAAAGAGGCTGAAATCTGCATGAAGGAGCATATGAAAACAATAGAAAATTATATATTGGAAATAGACCGGAAAAAAGAGAATACAAAGGTCTGAAACGGAGCTTAAAAGCTGCTGCATAAAAGAATGTGGCGGCTTTTTTTATCTGGTATTTTACAGGCATTATTTCTCTTTTTACCATTGCATTTTGTATTTTGTAGTGGTATAATTCATTTAAAAATTGGTAATACCAATAAAAGTAATGGAATACCAGGAGGCGAAGTTATGGGATATGTAAAATGGAGTTATCCGGTTCTGGAACATTTTTGCTATGATGTGTTCAGAGCTTTTGGGTTCAGTGAAAAGGAAAGCAAAGAAATCGAAGATGTACTGCTGACTGCGGATTTGTTCGGAATAGAAAGTCACGGTATGCAGCGTATGGTGCGGTATCACAAAGGAATTGAGAAAGGTACTATCCACCCAAAGGAAAAACCGGAGGTAGTATTTGAAACACCTGTTTCCGCAGTGATTGACGGACACAACGGTATGGGACAGCTGATTTCCATTTTTGCCATGAACAAGGCTATTGAAAAAGCGAAAACAACGGGAATCGGCATTGTGACAGTAAGGGAATCCAACCACTTTGGAATTGCCGGTTACTACGCAAAGATGGCCAGCGACCAGGGGCTGTTGGGAATGGCCTGCACCAATTCCGAAGCTATTATGGTACCTACTTTCGGGAAAAAAGCCATGCTGGGCTCCAATCCCATTGCGGTAGCTATGCCTGCAGACCCCTATCCATTCCTCTTTGACTGCTCTACCACAGTGGTAACCAGAGGAAAGCTGGAAATGTACAATAAGATGAACAAACCTCTTCCGCAAGGATGGGCCTTAGATGCAAACGGACACGAAACCACACAGGCGCCCACTGTACTGGAAAATATTGTTTCCAAACGCGGCGGCGGTATTATGCCTCTGGGTGGAAATAAGGAAGTAAGCGGCAGCCATAAAGGCTATGGATACAGTATGCTGTGCGAATTATTCAGTTCTATTTTCTCTATGGGGGTTACCTCAGAAAAATGCTGTACGTTCCCTGATAAAACAGGTATCTGTCATGGATTTGCAGCAATCAATCCGGAGATTTTCGGAAATCCCGAGGAAATTAAGGCACACTTATCCGCATATCTGGAAGCTTTGCGGGAAAGTCCTAAAGCAGAAGGGGAGAGCCAAATCTACACCCACGGAGAAAAGGAAATCTTTGCGGAAAAAGACAGAAGAGAGAACGGAATTCCTGTAAATGACAATACTATGGCAGAACTGGCAAATCTCTGCGCCTATTTGAAGCTGGATTTCCATTCTTATTTCAAAGACTATGAGCTGCCCGGGAACAGAAAGTTTTTTGCAGGAAATTATTAAAGAAACCCATAGAAGAAAAAACACAAATTAGGAGGACGAAACATGGATTACGCAAAAGAATCACTGAGATTACATAAAGAATGGAAAGGAAAAATTCAGGTTGTGGCAAATGTGCCGGTAGAAACCAAGGATGACCTGTCTTTGGCTTATACGCCGGGTGTGGCCCAGCCTTGTCTGGAAATCCAGAAGGACGTGGAGAAATCTTATGAACTTACCAGAAGGTGGAACATGTGTCTGGTGGTGACAGACGGTTCTGCTGTTTTGGGACTGGGAGACATTGGTCCTGAGGCCGGAATGCCGGTCATGGAGGGCAAATGTGTGCTGTTTAAAGCCTTCGGAGATGTGGATGCATTTCCTCTCTGCATTAAATCACAGGACGTAGATGAGATTGTAAATACGATTTACCTGATTTCCGGTTCTTTCGGCGGTGTCAATCTGGAAGATATTGCAGCACCCAGATGTTTTGAAATTGAGAAAAAACTGAAAGAAAAATGCGATATTCCTATTTTCCATGATGACCAGCACGGTACGGCAGTGATTACTTTAGCAGGCTTAAATAATGCCATGAAGCTGACTGGCAAGAAGAAAGAGGAAGTTTCCATTGTTATGAACGGCGCTGGTGCGGCGGCAATTTCCATTGCCAGACTGCTTCTGAATGCAGGCTATAAAAAGGTTACTCTCTGTGATCGAAACGGAGCCATTTACGAAGGCAGAAAAGAGGGTATGAATGCAGTAAAAGAAGAGATGAGCAAAATCACCAATCTGGAGAAAAAGTCTGGAAGCCTTGCAGAGCAGATGAAGGGTGCTGATGTCTTTATTGGCGTATCTGCACCCGGAGTAGTGACAAAGGAAATGGTAGAAAGCATGGCAAAGGATGCGGTTATTTTTGCCTGCGCCAACCCGGTTCCGGAGATTTATCCGGAAGAGGCAAAAGCAGCAGGAGCGAAAGTGGTAGCAACAGGCAGAAGCGATTTTCCGAACCAGATTAACAATGTTCTGGCTTTCCCGGGAATCTTCCGCGGAGCGTTTGACGTGAGAGCAAAAGATATTAATGATGAAATGAAGATTGCGGCAGCAGATGCGCTGGCAGGACTGATTACAGAAGAGGAGCTGACACCGGATTATATCATTCCCAAGGCTTTTGATAAAAGGGTAGGTCCGGCAGTGGCGAAAGCAGTAGCAAAAGCTGCCAGAGATACCGGAGTTGCAAGAATATAAAAACAGAACAGTAAAAGAATGGAAAAATGGAACTGCAGGGGCAGTTCCATTTTTCAGTAGAATCTTGCCCCGGTCTGTGATGCATAGTATAATAGAAATGCTAAAAGCGAAAAACAGGCGGTCTGTAAAAGAATTCTGGGAAGGCAGGAGGAAAAAACCTTCCGCTGCGGAAATTATGGGATATCTTTAAAAGATTTTACAGAGAGGGAAAGGTTTATTTGGAAGAAGGAGCAGGAACCGGATTCCTTGTATTTCTTCCAAATTAGTTTGAGGTACAGAGAGAACAATAAAAAAGATAGGTTTTTATTTGAAAAAAGATGCGGTATTGACAATCTCGCTTCTTTTGGCTTTTATGTCCTGCTGGGTGATACATCCGGATAAGGAATATATAGACTACATTGATTTTGATACGCTGATTTTGCTCTTCTGCCTGATGATGGTCACAGAGGGGATGAAGGAAGAAAAGTTTTTTCAGTTTCTGGGAGGGAAAATCCTGGACTGTGTTAAAACTGCAAGAGGAATTGTCCTCACGCTGATTTTCCTTTGCTTTTTCAGCAGTATGTTTGTGACGAATGATGTGGCACTGATTACCTTTGTCCCACTGGGAATTCTGATCCTGCGGTCTGCAGAGATGGAGAGGTATCTCTGTTTCACCATAGTTATGATGACTATTGCTGCCAATCTGGGAAGTATGCTGACGCCGGTGGGAAATCCTCAGAATCTTTATCTGTACTCCATTTCAGAGTTTAGCATGGGAAGCTTTTTGTGGTTTATGCTGCCTTACTCCATAGCTGCAGCAGTTCTTCTGATTTTTTTTACCGTTTTTCAGTTCTGGAAAAAGAGAGAAAGAATCCATGTAAAGCTCCTGCAGGAGAAGACGGGAAAGAAAAACATTCTGTATTTATTTCTGTTTCTTCTTTGTATTCTGAACGTGGCGGGAGTGATACCAAAAGGGAGTTTATTGCTAATTACAGTGCTGTTTCTTCTCTTTCTCAACAGAGGATTATTTGCCAAGGCAGACTATTCCCTTCTTCTGACGTTTCTCGGCTTTTTTATTTTTGTGGGGAATGTAAACAGGATTCAGACCTTGAATCATTTTATAGGAGGGATTTTGTCAGGAAATGAGATTCTGGTTTCCGTGGGGGCAAGCCAGATAATCAGTAATGTGCCGGCGGCGGTTCTTCTGTCTAATTATACTTCTAATGTAAAGGCTCTTCTTGTGGGAACCAATCTGGGAGGGCTGGGGACTCTTATTGCATCTATGGCAAGTCTGATTTCCTATAAGCAGCTGGCAGAGGCATATCCGGGAGAGAAGAAAAGATATCTGGTCTTATTTACAGAATTTAATTTTATATTTTTAGCAGTTCTGCTTTTGTTTTCTGCAGTGCTTATGCGGTAGAAAGGTAAAGGTTTAATAAATAAATCTATACTATTTAGGCTTTGTAAGGCTCTGAACATATTGTTTAGGTGTCTGAGTTTTGTATCTACGAAATTTTTTTATAAAATAACTGGCGTCACTGAAACCACAGTCCATTGCGATTTCAGTAATGGATTTATCTGTTGTAACCAGCTGTTCACAGGCACTTTCAATCCGATAATAATTCACATATTCCATAGGTGTATATCCGGTCAATTCCTGAAAAAAATGGCAAAAATAGTTTTTG
>DXFK01000173.1 GCA_019114495.1 Candidatus Blautia stercoravium | reverse complement strand
ATGTCCGGGCGGATATGAAAAACAAACCAGCGCCTCTTTTAAATCCAAAGACTTACCAGCCTATGACGGAGGCAGAACTGGGGCAGATTTTCTGTGAAGAACTGGTAAAACAGGAACTTGACACCACGACTTCTTTTGTAACAATACCAGACGAAATCAGAAACTTTTATAAAATGTATCGTCCTTCACCGTTGGTTCGGGCTTATTGTCTGGAAGAAAAGCTACAGACACCGGCTAAAATTTATTATAAGTTTGAGGGAAATAATACAAGCGGAAGTCACAAATTGAACTCTGCGATTGCACAGGCTTATTATGCAAAAAAGCAGGGATTAAAAGGAGTTACTACAGAAACCGGAGCAGGACAGTGGGGGACTGCGCTGTCTATGGCCTGTGCTTATCTTGGATTGGACTGCCAGGTATATATGGTAAAATGTTCTTATGAACAAAAACCATTCCGAAGAGAGGTAATGAGGACTTATGGCGCTGCAGTCACACCGTCGCCTTCAGATACCACAGAGATAGGAAGAAAGATTTTGAAGGAACACCCAGGGACGTCGGGAAGTCTTGGCTGTGCCATTTCGGAGGCAGTGGAGAGGGCTGTACAGCAGGAGGGTTATCGCTATGTCCTGGGAAGTGTGTTAAATCAGGTATTATTACACCAGACAGTGATTGGACTGGAGACCAAAACAGCTTTAGAAAAATATGATATCAAACCGGATATGATTATTGGCTGTGCAGGAGGTGGTTCTAATCTGGGAGGCCTGATTTCTCCGTTTATGGGAGAAAAATTAAGAGGAGAAAAGGATTATCAGATTATCGCAGTGGAACCTGCCTCCTGTCCGAGCCTTACCAGAGGAAAATTTGCCTATGATTTCTGTGATACAGGTATGGTTACGCCTTTGCAGAAAATGTATACATTGGGCAATAATTTTATTCCTTCTGCCAATCATGCGGGGGGACTTCGCTATCACGGCATGAGCTCCATTTTATCTCAACTGTATCACGATGGCCTGATGGAAGCCCGGGCGGTAGAACAGACATCTGTATTTGAGGCTGCAGAGCAGTTTGCAAGAGTAGAAGGAATTCTGCCTGCGCCGGAAAGCGCACATGCAATTCGTGTGGCTTTAGACGAAGCCATTCAGTGCAAGGAGACCGGAGAAGAAAAAACCATTGTTTTCGGATTGACCGGAACCGGATATTTTGATATGTACGCATATGAAAAATTCAACAATGGGCAGATGACAGATTATATTCCTACAGAGAAAGATCTGGAACAGGGATTTGCAGGAATTCCCAGATTTCCGGGAAATGAATTTTAAGTAACAGAGTTCTGAAATAGGGCAGAGACTTCTGGTATTTTTTTCAATCCTGTGCTATAATAATAGACCGCCTAAACTGGAGGATGCTGTGAAATTTGAAAAAACGGTGTCCGAGTCAGATTTTAGAGTGAAATTTGCGAATAGTGAGGGAAAGAAAATGAAAAAAAATCAGGATATGCTGTTAGAACAACAGCATCTATTGTCGTGTCTGGAAATCATTCGGGAAAACATTCGAGAGTATGAAGAAAAAGAAGTGGCCAGTAAAAAAGAAGTGACACAACTTTTTCAGGCTGTGAAGAAAGGGGAAGGCGATTCTTTTGGTCTGCTGGAAGCAGAGAAAAATATTCTGGAGCACATACAGAATTCTCTGCGGAAAAACAGGGCAGCACTGAATAAGGCATACTTTGGCAGAATTGACTATGATGATGAATCTTATGGTGTGAAAGAAAGCCGTTATATTGGAAAAAACGGTGTTACACGAAATTCCAATGAGGTCATGATTGTAGACTGGAGAGCCCCGGTTTCCAGTGTTTATTATGAAAATGAACTGGGAAAAGGCAGTTATGAAGTGCCGGGGAGTGAGCCTGTAAACATCCGGCTTTTTAAAAAGAGAACTTATGATTTGCAGGGAGAGAAGCTGCTGGGCTTTTATGACAATGATACAGCGGCCAGTGACGAACTTTTGGTAAAATATCTTTCTCAGCATAAGGAAGCCGTGCTGGGAGACATTATTGCAACCATTCAGAAAGAACAAAATGAGATTATCCGTGCTACACCATATAAAAACATGATTGTGCAGGGCGTGGCAGGCAGTGGAAAAACTACAGTGGCGCTGCACAGGATTTCTTATATTCTGTATAACTATGAAGAGGTATACAAGCCATCGGAATTTTGTATTGTGGGAAGCAGCGATATGCTTTTGAACTATATCAGCAGCGGTCTGCCGGAACTGGACGTCAATCATGTGCGCCAGATGAGGATGGACGTGTTCCTTCCTTACCTCATGGAAAAATCCTGGAAGAAAAAGTTCAGCATCATAGAAGAAGACTCCATGGCCTGCAAAAAAAGCAGACTGGATTTTGCATATGCACTGGAACGCTTTTTGAAAAAGTGGATAGAGAAACATTTGAATTTAGAGGATATTCGGGACCGGGAATTAGGTGTGATTCTGTCTCAGGAGAATATGCAGGATACCAGAAGCCGAAACCCGGAACTGTCTCTGTTTCAGTTAGAAAAGCTGTTGAATCAGAGAATCCGCCAAAGAATTCAGTTTTTGTGCACGGAAAAGGAAGAGGGATTTCGCAAAGAAAAGCAGAAAGCGTACCGGAATTATTTTTGTTCTTCTAAAAACAAATGGACAGAAATACAGATATACAGAACGTTTCTGGAAGAACTGGAACAGGCAGGAGATGAAAAATATAAATTTGAAGGCGGGTATCAGGAGACCATAGCCCATGTGGAGAAGGGACAGATGGATTTATATGATACAGCGGCGCTGTGTCTTATCCGAAAGAGGATTTTTTTGAAAAGAGAAACAGATGAATTCAGCCAGATAATTCTGGACGAAGCCCAGGACTTTGGAGAGACGGTATACTATGTACTTCGTCAGGTGCTTGTCCGCTGTTATTTTACCATTATGGGAGACGTGTCTCAGAATATTCGGTATGAGACAGGGTTAAATGACTGGGAAGATTTGAAAAAGATTCTTCTAAGAGATGATAGGGACAGTTTTTATCTGCTGGCAAAGAGTTACCGAAACACCATTGAAATTTCCCAGTATGCAGGAAGGGTCTTGGACAAAGCCTCTCTTGGGAAATATAAGATACAGCCGGTTATCCGCCATGGGAATCCGGTCTGCGTTCAAATGCAGCAAAGAAAAGATATTGGGAAACAATTAAAAGCATTGCTGGAAAATATACAGCAGAAAGGATTTGAAACCATTGCTGTCATCTGCAGAGATGAAAAGGATACAGAGAGCGTACGGAAAATTCTGCAGACAGAACAGGAAGAGGGATTTCATAATGGAATTATGGTACTCCCGGTTGCCCTGACAAAAGGATTGGAATTTGACGCCGTAGTTTTATGGCAGCCGGATACATTGCGATACGGAAGGAACGTAAAGGAAGCCAAACTGCTGTATGTGGCTATTACCAAGGGCACTGAAAAAGTCTGATTCCTTGAAAAAGAATTAGGCTTTTTTCAATGTTGGCATTATAATAGAAATGTAAGGAAGGGGGATTCTTCAATGTTGAGAGATAATTCACAGTTAAAACTATCATTGT
>DXFK01000172.1 GCA_019114495.1 Candidatus Blautia stercoravium | reverse complement strand
GGGAAAAATAGAAAATATTTATAATATATTGTAGTATTCTTTTTATCGATTTCATAATCTATTCTATACCTTTGCCCTCTTTCCTTATGTCCTGGCATCTATACCTGCACTCTGCAAATACCCAATCCCATCTCTTCATTTCCACTATTTACCAACACAACACTCTCTTTCCAGTCCTTACATAAAAGAAGATCTCCTTCTTCTGCTTTGCAGTCTGCTGCTTCTGCCTTTCCGCACTTGACATACACGGCCAGCAGATTTTCTCCTGCTTTCGGTTCTAATTTCAAACTTTCCCCTGCCTTTAAACGTGCTGTTTCCATTTTCCCCTCTGCACCGTTTTTCAACATCAAATTAAAGTCCGTCACCTTTCCGAAACTCACGGTAGGTACACCGCCGTCAAAGCAGTCTACCTCATAGGGCTGCAAACACACCTTGTCTGCCTCTCCGTGAATCATCTCCAGATTTCCTTCAAAGATACTGAGGTATCTCTTTACCCCCGGCAGACTGGTGAAATCCGACTTGTCTACCTCTACTACAGCACTGCTGATACGGCATTGAAAATTCCCCTCTCTGTAACTGCTGTCTTCCGGATACAGATACAGTTGTGTTGTGCTTCCTCCTGACCAGCGTGAAGTCTGAAATTCTGCTTTTTTTCTTACGGTAAAATGATTACCCATGGTTTTTATCCCCCTTTAAATAGCTTTTTGCTTTTTATAAATAATCCTGTATGGAAAATTTCATCTGTTCTCCCATTTGCTCAGCCACTAATTGTGCTCCTAAACATGTTTCTTCATACACAGGTTTCATTTTTTCACGAGTAGATAAGCTTTGCAAGCCCACAACTATCATCATCCATACGATTTTTCCATTCGCAATTTCCTGAATATCTTTATATTTTAAATTCCCTGTTTTAATAGCACATAAAATTTTTCTGTGGCAATTATCGCTTTTGACCGATTCACCAAAAACTCGTCTTCAGGCACATAAATCCATGCTATCAAATCTTGAAATTCCAATAAAATATATAGCTTACCTTTCCCTCCTAGTCGTCTATCCTAAAAAATAAATTAGGCAATCCATATTCACCTGTTTTCCCGATACATCATCTTAATTTTATCATATTCCTATAATAACATACTCCCACTTTTTCCTCAACTCGCTTTTCCCCTCATTGCCACCCCCGCCTTTCTATGTTACACTGTTTTTATCAAAACTCGGAAAAGGAGGACCCACTCATGGATTCCGAACATTTTTATTTAGAAGAAGGCTTCCCATTTCACGGAAGAAAACTGGAAAAGCTGAAAGCCTTCTTAGTCCAAAATGATTTATCCTATGATACTCAGATTCAATACTCTGTACTGTTAAAAACCCAGTCTGGAGAACTGGCAGGCTGCGGCTCCCGCCACGAAAACACTTTAAAATGCATTGCCATTAATCCTAAATTTCAGGGTGAGGGCTGCCTCTCTCTTCTCATGACTCAGCTTATAAAAAATGCTGCAGCAGAGGGTCTTTCTCACTTGTTTTTGTTCACCAAACCCATGTATATGCAGATGTTTTCCGACATGGGATTTTATCCTATTACCCAGACAGAGGATATGCTGCTTATGGAAAACCGCAGGGATGGAATCCGGGAATATGTAACCAGAGAAGCCGCTCTTTCTCCTGTAAAAGAAGGAAAAAACATCGGCGCCATTGTTATGAATGCCAATCCTTTTACCAACGGTCACCGGTATCTGGTAAAGACCGCTGCCGCCATGTGTGACCTGCTGCATGTCTTTGTCCTGTCTGCGGATTCTTCCGAATTTCCAGCAGATATCCGCCTGAAACTGGTGAAAGAAGGCTGTACAGATTTTCCCAATGTACAAGTGCATGGAAGTTCGGAATACCTGATTTCCCATGCGACTTTCCCCGACTATTTTTTAAAGGATAAAGCCACGGTTTCTGACAAAACCGCCCTTCTGGACCTGATGATTTTCGGAACTTATTTCAAAGAAGCCTTTCATATCACCCGGCGTTTTGTGGGAGAAGAACCATTTTCCTCTATCACAAAAGCCTACAACGAACAGATGAAAAAAACGCTTCCCGCTTATGGGATTGAAGTAACGGAAATCCCCAGATGTTCATACCAGGATACGATTATCAGCGCCACTTTCGTACGGAAAAAGTTTTTAAGCAAAAATCCCGAAGACATAAAAGAACTGCAGAACTTTGTGCCCCAAACCACCTATGCCTTTCTGATTTCCCCGGAGGGTCAGCATTTAAAACAACAATTATCAGCCACAGGAGACTTATCATGAACCATTCCGTATGGGCCAAAGGGCGCCCCATTACTCTGCCCGAAATTTTAGATGCAAGAGAAAAACGCGCATACCTGCAACAGGAAATGCTGCAAAAAAGGCCGCGTTCTCTGCTGAGTTTCACCTTAAACATCGCCGGTCCGGTGAAGGTATTTCCATACACAAAATGGCTGTATACGCTGGGATATGACCTTATTCAACAAGGAATTTCCATACTTTGCGGAAAAATTGGGGAAGAAAAAGAACAGAAAGAAAACACCGGTTATGAAGCTATATTTGCCTTGGATTTGGAACCGGAGTGTATAAAAGAATACCTGCTTTGTCTGGAAGAAAAACACCCTCTGGGACGGCTCTTTGACTTCGATGTACTGCGTCCTGACGGCACAAAAGTCTCCCGCCGGGAACTGGGATTTCCAGAGCGCACCTGCCTGATTTGTCAGAAGCCCGTTTTCCTATGCGGACGTTCCAGAACCCATAGTGCCGAAGAACTGATACAGCACACCATACAGCTTATAGACAGCTTTTATTGTGAACGCATGTCTGTTCATATTGGACTTATGATGCAGAAAGCGCTGTTTTATGAAGTGAATACCGCTTTGAAACCAGGGCTTGTAGACCGCCTCCACAACGGTTCCCACAAAGACATGTGCCGGGCTACGTTTATCTGCAGCGCCTATGCCCTCACCCCTTATTTCATAGCCTGCGCCAGAGAAGGGCTGACCTTTTCCGGCACTTATGAAGAACTCCCCAGGCTTTTCCGGAAGCTCCGCGCACTGGGAGTCCAGGCAGAAAACGATATGCTGACTGCCACCGGGGGAGTGAACACACACAAAGGAATTATCTTTTCCGGAGGAATTCTCTGCGCTGCTGCAGGTTATGCAAAAGCTTTCCATACCGCAGACTTTTGCACTCCGGATTTTCCCGTTCTTGTGGGCAACATCTGCCGCTTTATGCTTACAGATTTGCTTCGGGATTACGACCACATCAATCCTCTTGCGCCCAAATCCAATGGAGAAAAACTCTACCTGATTCATCACATTACCGGTATAAGAGGAGAGGCCTGCAAAGGATTTCCCCACCTTTTAAAGGAAGGGCTGCCCCTCTTTGAGAATGTCAGAAAAGACGGTTTTTCGCTGAATGATTCCGGACTTTTCGTACTCCTGCACTACATAGCTCACACCGAGGATACGAACCTCATCATCCGCAGCAGCTATGAAACTGCACTAAAAATCAAAACCCAACTTTCTGCTTTCCTAGAAACTTCTTCCTATGAACAGCAGCTGAACATTTTACCTGATTTAGACCGCTATTTTACAGAAAAAAACATCAGTCCCGGAGGCAGCGCAGACATGCTGGCTCTAACCTATTTCCTATACTTTCTCATGAAAAATGCCTGCTGCTTTACATAGCAGACAGGCATTTTCCTAAAAATTTCTCTTTACCTTCCTTAAAAGAACAAGTTCAGCAGTCCCAGAATAAAGCCGATAAGAGCCCCAAGGTTTACTACTGCGTTCAATTCTTTTTTCATAATTCCCAGCAGAATATGTTCTACTTCCAGTACATCCATCTCGTTGATTTTATCCTCAACCACCTGTGCAATATGGAATTTATCAGCCAGTTCTCCCGCCTTCTCTCCCACGAATTTCGCATAAACAGCTTCTACCAGTTCCAGAACTTTCTCCTGCCCCAGCGGAATTTTTTTCATAAGCTGGCTCACCGGAAGATTCTCTGCTGCCGCAATTTCACCCACCACAATAGGATGAATTTTTTCCCTGCCGTTTTCCCGAATATACTCTCCCACCTTATTTCCAATGGGAACGGCAATAGATTGAATCAAATCATCGTTTAAGAACATGGAAACCATGCTGCCTTGGAACTTGTTTTTTACTTCTTTGGCGCCTTCTTCTGCAATGACTGCGCCTACATCTATCTGTTCCAAACCATTTGAGATTTTCTCTGTGATAAAATTTTCCAGTTTTTCCCTCATCTGCACATAATCTTCCTGCTCCACATAATGTCCCAGAAAGGTTTCCACCGTATCTTCATTGCTCTGTATGCACTGAATACCGCTGCCTATCGCCTGAACCACCGTTTTTTTCACTTCATCTGACAGCAGTATCTGTTCCAAATCCTGCTTTGTAAGAAGATGGTCTCCCACTGCTTCTCCCATTGCCTTTGCCATTCTGGCTTTTCCCTTGGGAATGATTCCCGGTGTAAAGGGCAGCGTCCAATTCCCGATTTTCACAGGCTTCAATGGCTTAAACAGCATTTTTACCGCTATATAATTGGTACAGTAACCGATAATTGCACCAATGACCGGTCCTGCCAGTATATCTATCACATGCATCACAATTCTTCCTTATCTCATTTGAAAAGTTTCTCTCTGACCTGTCCCCACATCTGAACCAAAAAGTATTCATAGGCCTTATCGTACACAAACAATGCAGCCTGTCCGCCCAGTAAGAAGACCAGTATCAGTTTCTCTGAAAGTTCCCCTGCAAAAATCAGCTTTGGGAACAGCAGCAACGCAGGGAGATACATTAGATTAAAAATCAAAAATTTCCCTGCCGTAAAAATCATTTTCCTGTGATTCCAGAGGGGATGTTTCCCCAAATACTGCCAAAGCGTCTCCACACCCAGCACATAAATTCCCATCATGGCATAAGTAATGCAATATAATTTCTGTGGTGCCAGAAGAAATCCCAGAACCGTACAGCCGATGAAAAAGGCTGCGCCGTAACCAAGACCGTATTCCTTAATGATAATTCCCACAAAGAACGCTGCGGCTGCCAGAAAAAACAAGGTACTGAAATCCAGAACTCCGCTCAGCACAAGGAGCAACACAGACAGAGCCATCAAAAGCCCCGAAACTGCTGTTTTCTTCGCATTTACATGCATGAACAAAGGTCGCCTCCCATACATTCACAAAGACTGTCTGCGCACCAGAGGTCACAGCACAAGTTTCCTGTTCCACAGGTACTTCCGCCATTTCCTGCATAAGGACTTCCTCCGCCCTGATAACGGTTGCTGTTCCACTGCAGACGGTTCACCAGATTACTGTACTCCGGATTTCCCGGATCCATACTCTGCGCCTGTCTTGCCAGATTTAAGGCATTGACATTATTCCCCATTCCCATATTGGCGCAAGCGCTTAAATAGTACCAATGCGCGCTTCTGTTCTGAATTCTGGAAAGTACATTTAAAGCCTGCTGGTACTGGTGTCCGTTGATATAATTGGCCGCTGCCTGCAGCTGTGCGCCATCCTGCCCCGAAGGCGCTTCCTGATAACCGCCCTGGCTGCCGTAACCGTTGAAATTTCCGTAGCCGCTCTGATAGCCGCCGTCTCTTTCCTTCATAATCTGGTCATAGGCTTCCTGCACTTCCTTAAATTTCTCCTCTGCCAGGCCTGCAAGGGGATTATCCACATAAGAATCCGGGTGATACTTTCTGCTCAAATCCCGGTATGCTTTCTTTACTTCATCATTGGATGCATTTGGTGAAATTCCCAACACCTCATATGGATTATTTACCATGATTCTCTCTTTTCTCCTGTCTCTCTTTTTGTATTTTGTTATATTTTGACCATACGCCTCGATAGAGAATATTTCTCAGAATCTCGGCATCCATAAGACACGGCAGCTTCTCAAAAGCCCCGGTGGCCTCTGCCATCATCATGAGCAAAATTTCATGTACGGTCTTCTCGTAGGCTTCTCTTGTTTTACAGTTGTTCTGCAGATATTTCAGAGGATTATAAGAACCTGTCTTGAGGTCTTCCTCCAGGTCATCATAGGCATCCAGGATATAAATAAATTTCCCCAGATAAAATCCAAACTTCCGCAGCTCTTCCTCCCACATATCCTGCCGGTAAACAAAAAGTTCTGCCATTAGATTTCCGAAAGCCCCCGCCACCAAGTCCAAATTTTTCTTCTGCTTTTCCTCATAGGCAGACAGAATTTTTAAATGTTTTTGAATGGCATGCGCCTGTCTTTTGTATTCCCGGCATATGGTTTCTGCCTTTTTTCTGAAAAGCCGCATTCCTGCTGCTCCCTGCAGACTTTTATCATCCTTCCAGTCATCTTCAAACTTAAAATACGTCAGAAGAATATTCATCTTCGCCCCATATTCCGACAGCTCATTCTGCAGCATGGGGATTTTCTTTACCGGATGAATGGGACAGTGCAGCTGCAGTTCTCTGGTGTCTGTCTCGTACAATGATGTAAGAAACAAAACCAGAAACGTCATATCATAAGTCAATGTCATTCGCCCCCGGAAACCATATTCCTTCCGGAGAGCCTGGCACAGCCCACAGTAATATCCCTTATATCGGTAAAATTCCTTCACCTTTAACTCCGGCTTATCTGTCATTATATATCCAAACATTGCTTTCTATCCCTTTCCTGTATCGTCTCATTATACTATATCTCTTTTCAGATTTCCATAGGTTCTTTCTTGTAATTTCGCCTAAATTCTTCGGATTCCTACCTCTCTTCCATTGACGTGTCCCCGTTTTTCGTCTATACTTTCCATATACTTTTACAGCAAGAAAGAGGTGTTATTTTGAAAACAGAAGACAAAACCCTGGATAAAAAGGCCGATACTTCCGAAGCCTTCGATATTCTCTATCCGGAGCGTTTTATCAAGAATACGGATTATTACAATTCTCTCATGATGATGTACCGCTGCGCCATTCGGGAAATTCGCACCAAACTGGAGGTTCTGGACGATGAATTTTCCATTACTTATAAACGAAATCCCATCTCCTCTATCAAAAGCCGCATTAAAACGCCTTTGAGCACTTACAATAAGCTCCAGAGACTGGGATACGATTTCACGGAGCAAAATATCCGGGAACACTTAAACGATGTAGCAGGAATCCGCGTCATCTGTTCTTTTATTGACGATATCTATTCTGTTGCCAAACTTCTTTCCGATCAGGATGACATTACCATTCTTCGGATTAAGGACTATATCCAGAATCCCAAGCCCAACGGCTACCGCAGCTATCATATGATTGTGGAGATTCCTGTCTTCTTTGCAGAGGGCAAAACTCCTATGCGGGCGGAAATCCAGATTCGTACCATCGGCATGGATTTTTGGGCCAGTCTGGAACACCAGCTTCGTTATAAAAAAGATTTAGGCAGCAATGAACAATATGAGCTCATCAGCCGAAAGCTGTCCGAGTGTGCACATGCCATTACTGCCACGGATAATCAAATGCAGGATATTAAAAATTTAATCGGGAAATACAATGAGTTCTGAAAAGAACTCATTCCCCTGTAAATGCTTTCATGAGTTTTTCACTTGCATCGTAATACTTCTCCCAGGACTCCTGCGTCTTCTGGTCCTTTATATCGCTTACGATCCGCATCGTAATGCCTGTTCCCTTTATGGATACAGGCTCTCCAGCCTCCTGATAGCCTGGACAGTCCTCTGCCTTTTTATAAGTTTCCCAGTTTTCAGGAAATACACCCATATCTTTGAATTTGTCATAGTTTCCCTGACTTACAAAGTAAATCATGCTGGTACCTTCCTGCATATCCACGGTCAGCTTAGTCTGACTGGCCATAACCATCTGGGGGTCAACGGTTTTGCTGTCATCTGACGGCATACTGTAATCTGCAATCTGCACATGCACCTCTCCGTCCCCGTTTAAATCCTCTGCATGCCCTTCAAACCATTTCTGCAGCTTTGTGCTGTCCTCCTGGGTGATTCCGTATTCTCCCAGAAAAGCAACCGTATAGTCATAAGATACTTTGCCTCTCATATCCTTCACGAAGATAATGATACAAAACAGGATAAAAGCGCCTGCCAGCACATGATACTTGTAATAATACCAGAAATTATCCCATTTCTTCTTTTTTTCCGTGTCAATCTGTGGTTTCTTCATGTTTCCTTCCGTCCTTTTCTTTTGGTATACACTGGTTTGAATTTTATCACTTTTCCCCTGGCAAAGAAAGGTGAAATTCAAAAATTTAATTAAAATTTTATGGGTGAGTTCTTTATTCTTGGGGAATCTGCCGCAGGAATTCTTCCATTTCATCTTCATCCATTTTCCCGTCTGTGAGATAAACCAGAAGGTTATGTGATCCTCTCCTCCTTGTTACGGTACACAAACTATTCACCAAGTGAACAGATATTCAGTACCTTTCTCAGCTTTACAACCAACGGAAGAATCATGAGAAACCAGATAATCGGTTCCGCCACAATAATCCCCATGTATTCTAAAATCGGAGTCAGCAAAAGGGCAATAGCCACCTTTCCAGCCAATTCGATAAAACTGGATACCACAGGTGTACTATGGTCTCCCATAGCCTGTAATGTGTTTCTGAAAATGTTGATTCCCGCTGCAATGAAGTAAAAAGGGGCATTGATTTTCAGATACAGCACAGCCGTATCCACCACAGAAGTCTTTGTTGTTCCTGTTACCAAATGAATAAGAAACGGACCGATGGTATAACTCATAAGAATTACCAGAAACGCCCATCCCCAGGTAATCATCAAAGCATTTTTTACCCCCAGACGTACTCTTTTATACTCTCCTGCGCCGAAATTCTGACCGCAGAAAGTTGCCATAGTAACTCCCATAACGGAGATGGGAAGGAAATAAAATTCCGATATTTTTCTGGCTGCTGTATGGGCCACAATGATATCATTACCGAAGGTATTAATGGCACACTGCAGCGCCAAAGTTCCAAAAAAGACCAATGACATCATCATCCCCATGGACAGGCCGGAGCTGTACATCTGCCTTATCATTACTTTTCCGATTCTGAAATCTTCTCTTCTCAAGTGAAATACCGGATACTTTTTCCACATATATCCTATGCTTAAAACCACAGACACCAACTGCGCCAGCACAGTTCCCAAGGCCGCTCCCTGTACGCCTAACGGCACTACAGCCATAAATAAAATATCCAGTCCCACGTTGAGCAGGGCCGCACACATGAGAAACAAAAGCGGCGCCGCCGTATCGCCTACGGCCCGAAGAATACCTGCACATGCATTGTAAAGCATAGTTACCATCATACCTGCAAGTACGATCTGAATATAGCCTTTTGCTTCGGCATACAGGGCTTCCGGTACATTCAATATTTTCAGGAATCCCCCAAGCCCAGCTAAGGCAAAAACGGTAATGGCCAGTGTAGTCAGCGTCCCCAAAAGCAAAGTTCCCGCCGCCGCTTTTCTAAGCCGTTCTGTCTTTCCAGAGCCGAAACTCTGAGCCGCTACAATGGCAAATCCATTGGTCAATCCCTGCAAAAACCCGATAAGCAATGTGCTGACAGCCGTAGTGGCGCCTACGGCAGCCAGAGAAGTTTCTCCCAGAACACTGCCCACAATTCTGGTGTCCGCCAGACTGTAAAACAACTGGAAAACATTTCCCAGACACACCGGAAGGGCAAATTCCAGCATGAGTTTTACAGGATTTCCTTTTGTTAAGTTTTTCATCTTTTCTATGCTTCTCCTGTTTTTTATAAGTCTTTTTTAATATAGCATAAATAAAATGAAACAACAACAAATGCTGCCACACGAATTGCTTTTGAATCACATCCATGTGGCAACATTTGCTGTCTTTCCTACCTATTTTCCCGAATTTCAAAGATTCTTGCACTAATTCTCTCAGGCAACTTTACAGTCAATACGCCTGCCTCTTTATGCCATTCATATGCGCATTTTCCCTCTCTGGGATATGCACAGCTTACTGTAATCTCTTTTCCTTTCAGATGTTTTAATGGCAAATCTTTTATCTGACTTTGACTTTCTCTTCTCCACACAGCCAGATACTCTCCTCTCTGAGCTTTTAATCCCAGACTCACCCATGGGTCTTCGTAATCCGAAATTCCCAGTGGCCAATACGGAAGTGCTGTCTTTAAATTGCCCCGAATACGCTTATAGTACTCCAAAGCTTCTTTCACATACTGAAATCGCTCTGTACTAAGTTCTGCCAAATGTCCACTCTGATGAATCCGAAGCATCATGGCATTCACCATATTGTAAATTACCTCTTCACAGTCCCCTTCTGTCAGAGGATAAGACCAAACAGCCGCCTGTTCTGGTGTCACAGCCGACGGTGCATTTGCTGCAATTGTAGCATATTTTACATAGTCTTCCTGGTCACTGGTAGATTGAATGCTGTATCTTGACAGCATAGCATAATCCATACGTAATCCACCAGAAGAACAGTTTTCTATTACAAGCCCTGGATACTTTTGAAAGATTCCATCAAGCCAGGCTAAATATGCCCTGTTATGTTCCAAAAGACCGTCCCCCGCACTATCTGCATTTGTTTCTGTTCCAATACCCGGCTCTATATTGTAGTCCATTTTAATATATCCTACTCCATATTCCGTAATCAGCCTATCAATAACGGAAGACGCATGCGCACGAACTTCTGAATTTCGGAAATCCAACTGATATCTGCTTCTGTCAAACACCCGTTTTCCGTGGCGCATAAAATACCAGTCCTCCGAAACCTTATTTGCCTTCGGACATTTAATTCCCATAACTTCCAATTCCAGCCAGACACCAGGAATCATACCTTTGCTGCGGATATAGTCCATAACTTCCTTTAAACCGCCGGGAAAACGTTCTTTTGACGGAATCCACTCTCCTACTCCATCCCACCAAAAGCCTTTAGAATACCAGCCACAGTCAATACAATAATATTCACATCCAGCTTCCGCAGCCTTATCAATCAGCGGTAGTTCTTTCGCTGTAGTAGGGTCACCGAACAGACAATTCATATAATCATTAAAAATTACGCCGAGATGCTCATTATCTCCATTTTTTCTCCGAATCTGCCTTCTGTATTTTGTGAGTTCTCCCATAGCTTCATCAAATCCACCCGCACAACTTCCCACACTTACAGGCACCGTTACAAATGTTTCTCCCGGCTGCAGGTTTTTCCACCAGTGGTTGTGATGTTCATTTGGCCCGCTCAATTTCAGATAGACATGACCGTCCTGGTCACTGATTTCCCAATACCAGGATCCATTATGCTCTATCTGCCAAAACAAGGAACTGTTCGTCTCCCTATTATGTAAATACCCCATAGGAAGATATTCTTTAGTCGACCAGTTTCCTGTATTGCTGATTCCAATGGTTTTTGATGAACGATGCATAATACCTGGCTGAGAAACAGATAAGCCCAGTTCCTTTAAAGTATAGGTCTGCCAGCATAGTTCTTTCTGCCATGCATTGTGCGGAATAGCGATTTCCATTTTTTCATCAAAAGCCTCTATACCCTCTTTATCAATTCCGTTTAGAGAAAAAGAAGATACATATTCCAGCCCCTGTGCTTCCTCTCCTTTGTTAATAATTTTTGTCCAGGAACGAACCACAGAAATACCATCATAAAACTGCATATGGCTTATTGCTTCTAATCCCGTGATTGTATCTTCTGTAGTAATTTCCAGCTTCCTTCCTTTTTCGTTTCTGTAATCTTCGAAATTTTTATATTTCATTCGATATCCTGGAGAAGTCTGGGTATATTTATGCCCATGCCGTTCCCCTACTCTGTCCTGCCCGGATACCAAAATTTCCACTGGATAAAAGGACTGTGTTCCCGTATCTGATACCATGTACTTTTCCTCAAAATCCAAAGTCGAAAAATGCAGCAGCTTGATTTCATTTGCATCTGTAATTTCCCAAACTAATCTTATCCCATTCTCTTCTATTTTTATACGTTTCATTTGCAATTTCCTCCATTATATATACATTAACCTTTTACAGAACCACTCATAAGTCCTGCAAGGAAGTATCTCTGCAAAAATAAGAAAATCAAAGTCACCGGTATCACTGCTACAACAGAACCGGCCATCAAACCGCCCCAATCTACTGTATTTACCCCCTTAAAAAGCATGATTGCAGGAGTAAGTGTTCGATATTCGTCGGTAGAAATAAAAACATATCCAAACATAAATTCATTCCATGCATTAATAAAGGCATATAATCCTGTAGACACCAAGCTTGGCAAAGATAGCGGCAAAATCACCTTAAAAATAGTCTGCGCTTTATTGCATCCATCAATTTCCGCTGCTTCCTCAAGAGCCAAAGGTACAGTATCAAAAAAACTGCTCATCATAAAGGTACAAAGCGGAATGACAAAGGTTGTATAAGCTAGTATCAACGATTTGTAAGATTCCAGAATGTTCAATTT
>DXFK01000171.1 GCA_019114495.1 Candidatus Blautia stercoravium | reverse complement strand
TGGCTGTACCGGGGAAGCCGACGATCAGGTCTTCTATCAGATTACTTTTTGTATGACAGAATCATCTTCTTTTGGAAAATTGAAATGTCTTTTCTCCCTATCAATTTTTTCTTGACTTTTTCTGCCGATTTATGATAGTATGGGTTAGCAAATGAATATCTGGTTTAATTGGAAACGCACATTCTCCTGAATGATTAACGAACAACACACGATTTGCTGCGCTAATCTATTATGAAAGGAGTTTTTTTATGCCCAAAAATAAGTTTCAAGAATTTATTTTTACGATTCTCATGGTGTTTTTTATGGTTTATACCATGATTTGTTACAACATTGCGCTCAACACTGGAGGAATGTCAAACGACGTCTTTCTGGCTGCCTTCCACGAACTGCTGATTATGGGTCCCATCGCATTTGTGCTTGATTTTTTTGTTGTCTCAAAACTGGCATTTGCTATTGCATTTCGCATGGTTGACCCTGAAAAAGCACATCCCTTCCACATGATTCTGTCTATTTCAACAGCATCTGTGGCTTTGATGTGCCCTCTTATGAGCCTTGCGGCAACGATTCTGTTTAAAAATGCCAGGGGACAGTGGATAGCTGTCTGGATGGAAACCACGGTATTTAATTTCCCCATGGCCTTTTTCTGGCAAATCATGTATGCGGGACCTATTGTCCGCTTTTTGTTCCGTCTCCTTTTTCCGGAGAAAGAAATAAGCAAAGCAATTTCTATTTCTCAGTGACGTTGTTGGTATCCCGCCTATTATGCAAACAGCGAAATATTTAGTCTATAACCGGAGACTGATTTAGAAAATGGCAGAAAGATAGACTTTTCAGCAACCCTCAGGGGTCTATCCGAAAAGTCTATCTTCTCCCATTTCTAAAAAATATTTTTCCTTTACAGCTCTTTTTTCTCCATAATTCTAACACTGATACCGTAGGAGATTCCCAATACCAGTACACACAGCACGATGCTGCCCAAAACATATCCCCATACGGGAATGTCTGTAAAAAATCCTACGGCTTTCTCTGCTTCTATGCTAAGATTAATCAGACGGTTGAGTGCGGCTATACTTCCCATTACCGCTAACACAATACCAAAGAGGAAAATTCTTCCCTTTTCACTGCCAAATTTCAGTTGTATGGGAATCATAACTGCCAAAAAACCTATCATAATTACAGATGTGACTCCTCCCTGAACCAGATAGGGAACCACCAGAAAATCATCATGAAATATGCCATATCCCATACCGAAAAGCTGACACAACAGCGAAGCTCCCACTCCCCAGATTATGCCGCACACATATTTTTCCCCCGCATATTCTCTTCTGCTAACCGGAAGAATCAGCAAAAAGGGCAGGCTATTATCAATCTCATCATAACTGATAGTAGATATGCTAAAAAAGCAGAGACCAAAAGGCAGACAGCCTGTGAGAAAGCCGACATTGCCTCCGGCCAGCACCGGAATCATTCCAATCAGTAGTAACATCAGAAAAAATCTTCGCTGTCCCTTCATCAGGGCAAAATCTTTCATTAATAATCCTTTCATATTGCTTCTCCCTTCACCATCATGGCAATCACTTCGTCCACGTTTCCCTTTTCTAACGTAAGGTTGGGATAATTTTCCAGATAAAACTGCTTTTCTCCGGTCAGACAGCGATAGCCATAGCTTTCTTTCATCACTCGCAGCAAATATTGTTTTTCCATGGCATCAAACTGGCTCTGTGTCACCTTTAAAATGCCGTACTGCCCCAGCAGTACATCCATTTCCTCATGAAGCACAATCTCTCCGTTGTCTATCATATACAAATCATCACAAAGCCCTTCCAAATCCGTAGAAATATGAGAACTAATCAAAATGGTTCTCTCTTCGTCTTCCTCCATGTAGGCCCGCAGCATATCCAACAGTTCTTCTCTGGCCAGAACATCCAGTCCGGTGGTGGGCTCATCCAAAAGCAGTAAATCTGCTTTATGGGTAATGGCTGCCAGGATTTTCGCCTTTGCCAGCATACCTGTGGAAAACTCTTTGATTCTTTTGTCTGCAGGAAGCTGATAGCGGCTGCAGTATTCCCGGAACATGGCTCTGTCAAACCGGGGGTACATCCGGGAAAGCACGGTTTCCATATCTTTCATCGTAAGATAAGTGTTAAATCCCGCATTTGCCAGCACCACTCCCATCCGCTGTTTTTCTGCTTTTGTCCAGGCATGTATCTCCTTTCCGAAAACCTCTATGCTTCCTCCGTCTGTGGAAATCAGACCCAAAACAGATTTAAAGGTCGTGCTCTTTCCCGCACCGTTGGAACCCACCAGTCCGGTAATGCAGCCTGCGGGAATTTCCATGGAACAATTTAACTCAAAGGTTCCGTAAGACTTTCTTAAATCTTTGATTTTCAACATACTCTATTCCTCCATAATCAAGTCGAAAACCGCCCGGATATCTTCCTCTGTCATGCCGTATCTTCTGGCTTTCTCTATGACATGCTCAAATTCTCCCTCTATTTCCTTCTGCTGCTCCTGCAGCTTGGCTTCCCGGTTGGCCTTGGCCACATAAGTGCCCTTTCCGTGTACTGTAATAGTAAAGCCTTCTGCCTCCAGTGTATCGTAAGATTTCTTTACTGTGAGGGCGCTGATTTTCAATTCTTTTGCCAGACCGCGCACAGAAGGAAGAATCTCTCCCGGCTTTAATTCTTCGTTTAATATCATCGTTTTTATCTGGTCCACGAGCTGCTCGTAAATAGGGACCATGGATGATTGATGGATTATAATCTTCATGGTTTCCTCCTTTTGTAAACAGTATATAACAGTGTATAACTGTTGTCAACTGTTTTATACTGTTATACACTATTTTTTTATTTTTCAAGAGAAAAACCGCTGCGGCAGACATTTTTCTGTCTCGCGCAGCGGTTTTTCCTGCAACTCTGTGTTTCCAATCTATTGGTCATTCGCTGAAGCGAATTCTTTCCATTAAAGACTCTTTTTTCAAAGATTTTCCAATGGCCGTACTGAGGATAACCTGAAGCAGTATCATCACAATAATCAGACCAAGAATCGCCTGGGTAGGATAATGGAAATACTGAATCCCCATGATATGGTTTTCCTTTGCATAGAGAAAAAACAGGTAACCTGT
>DXFK01000170.1 GCA_019114495.1 Candidatus Blautia stercoravium | reverse complement strand
GGGAAATTTTTCAACTGTTTCTTTCACATATTTTTTAAACTTATTACAAGCCTTCATGCTCTTTACTCAAGTGCATTACTACCCTGATAGATGCCAGAATTGCAATTAGGTTTGGAATCACCATAAGCCCGTTAAACATATCGGACATATTCCATACCAAGTCCACTTTCAGTCCGGAACCAATCAGTACGCAGATAACCACCAGAAGAGCATAGACCTTCACTGCTTTTTTGCCCAACAGATGACGCACATTCACCTCTCCGAAATAGTACCAGCCAATAATGGTAGTAAAGGCAAAGAACAGCATACAAATTGCAATGAAAACTTCTCCGAAGGAGCCAAAAGCAGAATCAAAGGCCACCTGTGCCAAAGCTGCTGCCGTTTCTCCGCTTGCAAGAGCGCCTGTAGACAGAATTACCAGAGCTGTCAGTGTCAAAATAACAAAAGTATCAATAAACACACCCATCATGGCAATAATTCCCTGGTCACCAGGGTGCTTCACGTCTGCGGCGGCATGTGCATGAGGTGTGGAACCCATACCCGCTTCATTGGAAAACAGACCTCTCGCTACACCGAAACGCATGGCTTTCTGTACGGTAACACCGACCGCACCTCCAAGAACGGCTTCAGGATCAAAGGCTGCCACAAAAATATCATGAAAAGCTCTGCCTGTGCCTCCCAGATTCATAAAGAGAATAATCAGACATCCCACAATATAAATCAGCGCCATTAACGGAACCACTTTTTCTGTTACTCTTGCAATACGGTTGATTCCGCCGATAAAAATAAATGCTGCTATCAGCGCAATCACAACACCTACAACCATTGGTTTTACGCCAAAGGCATTGTAAAAAGAACTTCCAATGGAGTTGGATTGTACCATATTTCCCATGAATCCCAGTGCCAGAATAATGGCTACTGAGAAAAAGCCTGCCAGGAATTTACCGAATTTTCCTTTAAAAATATATTTTATGTAGTACACCGGGCCGCCTACAATGACCCCGTTTTCTTTTACTCTGGTGTGCTGCGCCATAACAGCCTCAGCATAAATAGTTGCCATACCAAAGAACGCGCTGACCCACATCCAGAAAATTGCACCCGGTCCTCCGGAAGCAATGGCTGTGGCTGCACCGGCAATGTTTCCCGTACCTACCTGCGCTGCAATAGCGGTCGCCAAAGCCTGAAAGGAACTGAGACCATTTTCGCTGCTTTTCCCATGAAGAGAAAAACCACCGAACATTTTCTTCATTCCCGCGCCGAACTTCCGTATCTGAATAAATTTCAGACTGAAAGAATAAATAATTCCGGTTCCAAGAAGAAGGATTAAAAGCGCATAATCCCACAAAAATTTGTTCACGACTTCTACAACAGATGCTACCATTTCCATTTCTCTATCTCCCTTTTAATTATATTGAGAGCATATTGTTTGGAAAAAACAGGGCTGCCACAATCTGCATCTTAGAAATACCAAATGGCATTTATAAGTTCTGCGTCCTGTGACAGCCCCTTTTCAAGTTCAGTTTAAGCGCAAATGCGTTTGTGCACAGCTGTTTTGAAGCACAAAAACAACTGTAAAAAAACTTCACTGTCCTTTTGCCTGAGAGATTCACAGCCGGATCTCCGTCTGCTTACACCTTCGGCACCCATAAATGGGATTCTCCAGAGAGCCATCCAGATACAGTCTCGTCTTGTAAAAGACCCCTGAGAGTATTACTCCTTCGGTGGGCATTTTGCCTCTTTCCTGCACCCTTCCCTTGGCACAATATGCAAATAACGTAATTTATTATAACACCTGTTTTCGTTTTGTCAATCCCCAGATTACAAATGTTCGTGACAGAAATACAAAATATAAATTTCATAAATGTCAAATCGTGATTTGATGTAAAATCAACCCTTTTTCATCATTCTGCTCCCCACAAACATGGTAAGCAGCTCCGCCGCCGGAAAGGCCAGCCAGATACCGGACACATCCAGAAACATCGGCAGCAGATACACAAAGACAATGACGAGCACACACCCTCTCAGCAGACAGATAATCAGGGAATACATATTTTTCACCACGGACTGGAAATAGGAAATATACACCATATTCACAGCCAGGAAAATAAATCCTACGAAGTATATTCTTACTGCCTCTGCGGAAAGTGACAGAATGTCTTTATCCGGGTTAAGGAAAATATAGGTATAAAAATTAGGTACAATCAATCCCACAAGCACCGGCACAGCGCAGATAAGCAGAGAATTCTTCATAGCCAGCCCCCGTACCTCCTGTGTCCTTTCTCTCTTGCCGGCTCCATGATTCATGGAAATGATCGGCTGCGCCGCCTGGTTCACACCTTTGCACAGACCCATAATCACAATGGAAACGTTACAGATAATACCGAACACGGTCACTCCTGTATTTCCCACATATTTCAAAAGCTGCAGATTGAAAATGAAAATAGTGATTCCCGCAGAAACTTCAATCAAAAAGCTGGCAAATCCATTCACTACAATTTCTTTTATAAATACAGGACGGATTCCTCTGAAATTAAACTTCAGCTGATTTTTTTTCGTAAAGAAATGCACAAACAAAATCGCCACTGTAAGCCAGGAGCCAATCACGGTTGCTATGGCTGCTCCTGCCATTCCCATCTGCATAGGGAATACGAAAACATAATCTAAAATAATATTCGTCACACCGCCTGCAATCACTGCATTCATGGCCAGCTTCGGAGCACCGTCATTTCGAATAACCGTCTGCAAAAAGGCTGACAGAAAATAGCCGCCCATGCCCCAGATAATGTACGGAATGTAATCCATAATGTAAGGCATGGTTTCCTCTGTTCCACCCAGCATCCAGGCCAAATCTTCCATAAATACCGTACACAACACCAAACAGACCAGCCACACCAGAATATTCATAAAAAAGGCGGCTGTATAGTAAGCATCTGCTTCTTTCTTCAGGTTCCTTCCCCGGTAAACTGACATCAGCACAGAACCACCCACACCAAAGAGCAGTCCAATGCCAAAGAAAATGTTGTAAATAGGCAAAGCGATATTCAGAGCAGCCATGGCCACACTTCCAAGCCCTTTTCCTATTATGATGGTGTCTGCCAAAACATAAATAGACGTTACCATGGTTCCTATAATAGAAGGAATCAGATAACGGTAAAATAAGCCCTTTACAGGCTTTTGCAGAAATTCTTTTGTTTCCATAAAAACTCCCTTCCTTTGGTTATTCTGATAAAACAGTATATCCGAAGAAAGGGAGTTTTGCAAGTTCCATAGCACTAAGCCAACATCATTCTGTCATTGGCAAATTCTCCGCCACTGGCTTCCTCAAATTTCGCCAGCAAGTCAGAGACATGAAGTTTTTTCTTTTCTTCTCCTGACACGTCATAAATGACCCGTCCTTCGTGCATCATAATCAGACGGTTTCCGTGTGCAATAGCATCTTTCATATTGTGTGTAACCATCATGGCCGTCAACTGATTTTCCTCTATAATTTTATCGGAAATCTCCAGCACCTTTGCCGCAGTCTTAGGGTCAAGGGCAGCCGTATGTTCATCTAAAAGCAGCAGTTTCGGCTTTTTCATAGCTGCCATCAGAAGAGTAATGGCCTGCCTCTGACCGCCGGAAAGCAGTCCCACTTTGCTGCTCAGTCTCTCTTCCAGTCCCAGATTCAGTTCTTTTAACTGATCTTTATACTGTTCCCGCTCTTTTTTTGAAATTCCCCACCGAAGTCCCCGGTGCTCGCCCCTTCTGGCTGCAATCGCCATGTTTTCTTCAATAGACATGGTAGCGGCTGTGCCAATCATGGGGTCTTGGAAGACTCTTCCCAGATGTACAGCCCTCTTGTGCTCGGAAAGCCTTGTCAAATCCACTCCATCTACAATGATATTTCCCTCATCAATAGGCCAAACACCTGCAATAGCATTCAGCGTCGTGGATTTTCCCGCTCCGTTTCCGCCGATAATGGTTACAAAATCACCTGAATTCAGGTTTAAATTCACACCGTTTAAAGCAATTTTTTCGTTAATGGTTCCCAGATTAAAAGTTTTATGTACATTGTGAATTTCCAGCATGTATCCCATTATTTTGCCCTCCTCTTCTTCACTGCATATTTTCCTTTCAGATAAGGAATCGCCAGGAAAACAGCCACTACAAAAGCGGAAAACAGCTTCATGTAATCGGATTTTACTCCCAGCCACAATACCAGTGTATAAGCGACAAAATAGAGGATCGCGCCTACAAATACCGCAGCCAGCGTATAGGCAAATGCAATTTTCTTACCCGCACACAGCTTTGCAAAAATGACTTCACTGATAATCACGGCTGCAAGACCGATAACAATAGCGCCACGTCCTGCATTGACGTCTGCAGAACCCTGGTACTGTGCATAGATACCGCCGCACAGACCTACCAGTCCATTGGAAATCATCAGTGCAATCACCTTTGTGAAGTTTGTATTAATGCCCTGCGCCCTTGCCATCTGCGGATTACAGCCCGTAGCCCTGATAGAAGACCCCAATTCTGTACCGAAAAGCCAATACACCACTGCTACCAGAATCAGACATCCTGCCGTCAGTTTCATAAAAAAGAGAATACTGTCATCTGCAGTCACATATCTGGAAGAAGCCACCAGATTTCTCTGGGTGAGCCCAATACTCTGGTTTGCTTTGCCCATAATTCCCAGATTTACAGAATACAGGGAAATTTGTGTGAGAATACTTGCCAGAATTCCGGGAATTCCCAGTGCCGTATGCAGAAACCCTGTAACAAATCCCGCTGCCATTCCTGCCAGAAATGCAAACAGCAAAGAAACAGCCGGGTGCATGCCGCCCTGAATCAACATAACCGCCACCGCGCCTCCCGTTGCCAGCGAACCATCTACGGTTAAATCTGCAAAGTCCAAAATTCGGAAAGTGATGTACACTCCCAATGCCATAATACCCCATATCAACCCTTGCGCCACGTTTCCCGGAAGCGCCCGCAGCAAAGCCATCGGGTCTAATGCCAAATAACCTGTTATCATATCTTCTGTGTCCTTCCTTCTCTTATTCCGCGATTGCTTCGTATCCTTCCGGCACTTTGATTCCCAGTTCCTCACAAATGGCTGGATTGTACATTTTGGTTACTTCCGGCGCAGTTTCAATTTTCATTGTGGTAATATCCGCTCCTTCAGCCAGAATTTCATAAGCCATTTCTCCTGCCTTGTAGCCGATATCATAATAACTGATGGATAAGGTAGCTATGCCGCATCCTGAACAGATTCCCTGTTCGCCTGCAATGACCGGAACTTTTGCCGGAAGGCAGACATTATTGATAATTTCTGTGTTATTCGCCATCGTGTTGTCCGTTGGAACGTACAGCACATCACACTCGCTCACCGCATTGGTCACAACGGACTGGATTTCATTGGAGTCGGCCGCCGTATATTCTTTATAGGAAATGCCGTCTTTTTTCAGCTCTTCTGCAAACAGCTTTGCCTGGTATTCAGAATTTACTTCTGCTGAACAGTACAAAATACCCACCTGTTTCACATCCGGCACCAGTTCCAGAAGCATATCCTCCTGCTTGTCAATAGGAGCCAAATCACTGGTTCCCGAAATATTTACACCGGTAGCACCTGTCCAATCCTCCGGGTCAACACCCAAAGCAGACGCATAATCGGTGATGGAAGTTCCCAGAATCGGAATATCTGCGGTAGCCTGTGCTGCAGTCTGCAAAGGCAAAGTCGCATTGGCAAGGATCAAATCCACATCCGAAGAGACAAAGTTGTTGATAATGGTACTGCACATCGCCTGCTCGCCCTGCGCATTCTGCTTGTCAAATTCTACCTTATCCTGACCAAATTTTTCTTTGCAGGCATCTTCAAATCCCTGCGTTGCCTGGTCTAAAGCATCGTGTTCAAGCTGCTGGCAAATGCCAATTTTATAGACGTCCCCGCTGCTTTCTGCAGAACCTGATTCTCCTCCGCAGGCTGCCATAGACGTTCCGATTGCCGCTGTCATTGCAAGAGCTAATAATTTCTTTAACTTCATTTCCTTTTCCTCCCTGCCGCCTTATTGCTTTATCAAGAAAAACCGTTACACTTCAACGCAACAAATTCGCAATGGAGTCATTATACACCCTGTCTTGCAATACGTCAATGCTTTCTTCTCTCCATCCCCTTACAAAACATCACTGCCACCCCCGTACTCACCAGGGTGGCCAAAATGGCAGGCCCCACAATGGCTGTAGGATTTACACTCCCATACTGACTTCTGAATGCGATAATATTCACGGGAATCAGCTGCAAAGATGATATGTTCAGTATCAAAAATGTACACATCTCATTACTAGCCATACCTTTTTCTCTGACAGTTCCCAAGGCCTTTCCCTGTCTTCTTTCTTCCTCCAGTTTCCCCAGTTCTTCCATGGCTTTCAGCCCAAAGGGTGTTGCCGCCCACCCAAGTCCCAGAAAATTGGCTATCATATTGGCAGAAATAAATTCCATGGCTCTGTGCTCCCTGGGTATCCGCGGAAACAAAAAAGCAAGAAGAGGCTGCATGCCTTTTGTCATTTTATCCACCAGTCCCGAAGTTCTGGCAATCTGCATAACGCCCACCCACATGGCCACAATCCCTGCCATAGTAATACAAAGGGACACTGCCTCTTTCGCCGAGGAAAGAGCAGCGTCCGTCACTTCGTTCATATTTCCGGTAAGCGCACCGTACAAAATTCCTGTAAGAAGCATGACTGCCCAAAGGATATCCAGCATAAAACCTCCAGGAAATTCTTTTGTATCAGCTTATGAAAATATTCTTTCTTCTATTCATTCTACAAAGAAAAATCTGCATTATCACCGTCAGAATTTTCCTGTGTATTCTCTTTAGTTTCTACCGCCTGGCTGTATTGTTCAATCCTGTCCAGAATGGCCTCTTTCTCCTCTCCCTCTGCCGGTATCGGCTGATAGTTGTTATACCCATCTGCATAAGCAGACGAAATTTTGCATGGAATAATATTCGTCACATTATCCTTCTGGAGTTCCCCGTCTACAAAGGTGAAGGTCTGCTGAAAAATCATAGTATCCATGTCTGCAGGTCCTGAGTTACCGCCAAAGCAGAAATTGCCCAGGCTGTACACAATATTTTTTCCCTTATACTCTTCAATACCCTGCAGTACATGGGGATGGTGTCCCAATACCAAATCTGCTCCGTTGTCGATGGCAGAATGAGCCAGGGCTATCTGAGTTTCATTGGGAATATTTTCCCGCTCTTCGCCCCAATGGAAGGTCGCAATAATGACCTGCGCCCCCTGCTCCTTCAGATTGGTAATATTGTCCTTCATTTCCTGTTCACAGCCCATATGGTCACGCAGTTCGTAAGTACCCAGAAGTCCTACCTTGATACCCTGGACTTCTATGATGGAAGTCCGGTCATTTCCAAAAGAAATAATCCCCTCTGCATCCAGAGCCGCTATGGTATCCGTATAACTTTTTTCGCCGTAGTCGTAGGTGTGATTGTTAGCCAGATTTACGGTTTCCACATGACCTGCTGTAAGGATTTTCGCGTATTCCGGGTCTGCCTTAAAAGCGTACAGCTTATCTGCCCTGGTTTCTTCCTCAGTCAGTGTTCCCTCCATATTTACAATCGTTAAATCATCTGCCTCAAAAATGGATTTTACCTCTTTGAAAAAATAGGAAGGGTCCTGTACAGCGTCATATTTTCCCGTAAACCCTCTTTCATAATCAAAGTTTTCATCCGTACCAAGGGTGCAGTCTCCTGCTGCGCTGATAGTAAACGCCGCATCCTGGGCTTTTCTGGCTTCCTCTGCCTTTTGTGCAGCTTCTGTCCTCTTCTGTTCTTCCTTTGCCGCTTTAGAGGCTTTCTTTATCCCTGACACTCCTGCCGTCACCAAAAGTACAGCCAGAAGGCCGCCCACGGTTCCCAGAATCATTCTCTGTTTTAAAACTTCCTTCCGCCGCTGTTGGCGTCTGCATTCTTTTTCTCTTAATCGTTTTTCATATTCTTTATCTTTTTCGTTCATATGCTTTCCCCTCTTGAAAAGACAGACTTCAGTCTTTCAAAAGCACCTGATAAACATCTCGTTTGCTGATTCCTCTGTCTTTTGCAACCTTTTTCATGGCTTCTTTTCTCTCAATTCCCTGATTCAGATAGAAATTCATATGCTCTTTCAAAGATACATCATCCCATTTGCGCCGTTCCTCTTCTTCCAGTTCGTCCTTTTTCCGCCCTTCCAGCACCAGCACACATTCACCCTTGGGAGCATGCTCGCCATACCAACTGACTGCTTCAAAAAGAGTCCCCCGAAAAACACTTTCATGCTTTTTTGTCAGTTCCCTGCACACAGAAATTTTCCGTTCTCCAAGCGCTTCACGAAGTTCTTCCAGAGTCTTTACTAGTCTGTGAGGCGCCTCATAGAGGATCACGGTTCTGGTCTCTGCTTTCAGTGATTCCAAGATAGAACTTCTTTCCTTCTTATCTGAGGGCAGAAAAGCCTCAAATGCAAACCTTCGGGTTGGAAGTCCGGAAAGAGTCAGCGCCGTAATACAGGCCGCTGGGCCTGGAAGGGAAGTGACTTCAAGTCCCGCTTCACAGCACATGGCCACCAGTTCTTCTCCCGGATCTGAAATTCCCGGTGTCCCTGCATCCGTAATCAAGGCAATGTTTTTGCCCTCCTCCATCTGCTGAACCAGATACCGCCCTTTATCAAACTTATTGTACTCATGATAGCTGGTCATGGGAGTTTTAATCTCAAAATGATTCAGAAGTTTAATGCTGTTTCTGGTATCCTCTGCTGCAATCAAATCCACTTCCTTCAGTGTCCGCAGCACCCGGCAGGTAATGTCCTCCAGGTTGCCGATAGGTGTTGCACACAGGTATAATTTTCCTTTCATTTCTTTGTCTCCTGTCCGTAAATATCCAATACCTCACGGGTATAAATGCCCGGTTTCTCATATACAATCAGCGGTTTTTCCACTGTGATTCTGGATTTGCCGCCCCGCATGCCTTCCACCAGCACCAAATTCGGTTCTTTGTTCACATAAGGATGTACCAGCCGCATACGCTTGGGTTCAATGCCATACTGTACCATTACAGAGAGAATTTCTGCCAGACGGAAGGGGCGGTGTACCATATAGAATCTTCCTCTTGGCTTTAACACCTTTGCCGCCTGGCTGATAATATCCTCCAGGTTGCACAAAGTTTCGTGTCTGGCAATAACCTTTGCCTGATTTTCCCCAGTCAGTCCATGGCTGCCCACCATATAAGGCGGATTGGTGGTGACCACATCAAAAAAAGACCCTCCGTAAATCAACGCGGCCTCCTTAATGTCTCCTGTTGTAATGGTAATGTCCCTCTCCAAGTGATTATACTGTACGCTTCTTCTGGCCACATCTGCGCTTTCTTCCTGTATTTCCAGACCGGTAAAATGCCCTTCGGGATACCTTGCCTTTAATAAAACAGGGACGATTCCAGTGCCCGTCCCCATATCCAGCACTTCCTCTCCCGGTTTCACATGGGCGAACCAGGAGAGCAGCACTGCATCTATCCCAAAGCAGAACTGCTTCGGATTTTGTATCAGCATGTACCCGTTTTGCAGGTCATCCAGTCTTTCATGTTCCAGAAGCAAACTCTTCTCTTCCATGAAAATTCCTCTCTGTCTCTTTTATTTCTCTTATTTATCTCTTTCCAACTCTTTGAGCGCCTTCATCTCTTCATCTGACAAGCGGATTTTTTCCCGTTTCTGTCTGGCTTTGAATTTCAGTTCAGAAGCCGGATATTCCCGGATTTCCTTCTCATCTTCTACATCTACAATGACTTTCACCAACTGTCTTAACACATTAACACTCTGTACCTCACCTTTTAACCCATCTGATGTAGTTACCCGGTCGCCTGTATTGGGCAGCTTTTTGTTCAGTTCCTCGTAAGTTTCTTCCTCATTTTTCAGGCAACACATCAGACGTCCGCAGACACCGGAAATCTTTGTCGGATTTAAGGAAAGATTCTGTTCCTTTGCCATTTTAATGGACACGGGGACAAATTCTGACAGGTAGGTGTGGCAGCAAAGAGGACGTCCACAGATTCCGATTCCCCCCAGAATTTTCGTCTCATCCCGAACACCAATCTGGCGAAGTTCAATTCGGGTCTTAAAAATAGACGCCAAATCCTTTACCAGCTCACGGAAATCAATTCTTCCATCTGCCGTGAAATAAAACAGAATTTTGTTATTATCAAAGGTGTATTCCACATCTATCAGCTTCATATTCAGGCTGTGTTCTCTGATTTTTTTCAGACAGATACGAAAGGCTTCCTTTTCCTTTTTCCGATTGGTTTCTTCCTTTTTGTCATCCTGGGTATTGGCAATGCGAATAACCTCTTTTAAAGGCTGTACCACCTTTTCATCTTCTACATCCCGGGGGGCCAGCACCACACTGCCGTATTCCACACCTCTTGCCGTTTCCACAATTACATGGTCTCCGGCTTTGATTTCCAGATTTTTAGGGGAAAAATAATAGATTTTACCCACATTGCGGAATCTTACTCCAATTACTCTTGTCATGATTAATTCTCCCTGATTGTAAGGAACAGAAGTTCCATGGTTAAGTCAAAATTCACATTGGCCTGCAGACGCTGTTTGGCCGTCTCAATGGCCTTGATAATAATTTCCAGCCCTTCATAGGAACTGACGTCTGCCCGGCTTTTAATATCATTGTATTCCTGCCTGAAAACCAGTCCGTCTACCTGATTGGTAGCTTTAAACATCAGCACATCCCGAAACCATACCAGAAATAGATCCAGGTACTCGTAAATCGTATGCTTCTGTTCTGCCAGCAGTTTTATGGCATCTACCATCTCGTAGACCTCCATATTCTTTCCCTTTTTCAGAATCCGGAAGGCCGCTTCCATCATTTCTGTAAAGTCTTCTGCGGTTGCAATCTGCTTTGCTTTTCCCACATTTCCCTGTGCAAACGCCACGCTGACCTCTGCCTGATAATCCGGCACATGAAGTTCTTCCATAAGATATTTCTTAATAACCTCGTCCCGGACAGGCTTGAAATTCAGCGTCACACATCTGGAAGCAATGGTGGGAAGCAAACTGCCCCCATTATTTACAAGAAGCATAATCACTGCATAGGCAGGGGGTTCTTCAATAGTTTTCAAAAGAGCATTTTGAGCCTGTACAGTCAGCTTTTCGGCTTCATCCACAATATATACCTTATAGGGTCCTGTGTAGGGTTTGATATCTACATCTGCAATCAACTGTTCTCTGATGTCCTCAATTCCAATGGAATTAGGCTTCTCGTGAGACACATAAATAATATCCGGATGGTTCCGGTTCATGGCTTTTTTACAGGAACTGCACTGCAGACATGGCTCTTTTCCATGTTTCTCACACTGCAATGTCATGGCAAACAGCTTTGCCAGAAGCTTCTTACCGCTTCCCTTTTCTCCTGCAAAAATATAGGAATGGGAAACTTTATCCATGGCTGCTGCATTCTGCAAATGTTTAATGACTTCCTCATGTCCCAATACTTTCTCTATTTCCTGCATTGCAATTCACCTCAATTCTCATAAGCCTGAAAGACTTTCTTAATATGCATATTATAGCATATATTTTCCGTCTACTGCAACTTTTGTATACTGTTTTTAATTTCTTTTATACAATTCTCCAGTTCTGTATTCAGGTATCTTTTTGAGATTCCCGCCTGCTGCAGTTTTTCCTCGCTGAAATCCTCCGCATCAGCCAGAAAACGCCGGCACATCTCTTCATATTGGGGCTCTTTCTGCAGTTCTTCCCTGCGAATGGCCCGGCGCAGACGCTCTCCGTCCTCTACCTCAACATATACAGGCACCACGTTTTCCTCCCCGTAATACTTCTTCATTCCCCGGTAGGATTCCAGCGTACCGATACCCAGATAACTGTGTTCTGCAAGTTCCAGCGTGCCGTCATCTGCTGTGAAATACGTCCAGGGGCCGTATACGGTCTGATAGGTGCGGGATTCAATGACCTTTCCCTGTTCCTGCAATTTCTCAAAGTATGCGGTATCCGTAAAATGATACTCCCTTCCTTCCTTTTCCCTTTCCCGCATGGGTCTGGTGGTATATAAAACGATTCTGGAAAGCCCCAGTTCGCCATCTTCCAACAGGCGGCTGTAAATTGTATCTTTTCCAGAAGAACTTTTTCCCATGATATAAAAAATTTTACCCATTATTTTTCCTTTCTTCCACAATGTAAATCGAGTTCTGGCTGTAATCTTTCATTCCCTGCAGGGACAGTCCCTGCTGCTTTAACTCCTCCATATGTCTGAGAAACCCCTGACTGATTCGTTCTCCCGGCACTAAAAGAGGGATTCCCGGCGGATAAAGATAAGCATATTCTGCAGAAATTCTTCCTCCGCTTTGCGCTAAAGAAACTTTCCGGGAAGGACTCTCCATGGCTTTCCAGATAGGATATACCCGCTCGTTGTGCACCTGATGGCGGCTATCTGTAAAGCAAAAGCCCTCCGGCGCATTTTTCTTTGACAGTTCGCTATCAATTTCCAGAAGGGCCTTTGTCAGTCTTTGAAATCCTTCCCGGCTGTCCATGACGCTGGTAAGGGCCAGGATATACTGTTCTGCCCCCATTTCCATTTCCAGATGATACCGCTTACGCAGAAGTTCATGGAGTCTCGGACCGTCTATATCCGCCCACGCCGTGGAAATCACAATTTTAGAACAATCAAAGTCAAATATATCTTTCTGTTCTGTCAACTCTTTTCCTATCAATCGCAGTACCCGTAATTTGCCCAGTGCATTGCGGCATTCCTGCAGATACTTCCAAAACTGTTCAAACTGTTCCTGCCCCTGCTCTTTCACATAGCGCAGACAGTAGGAAATTCCTCCCATAAGCACATAAGACGGGCTGCTGGTTTCGTAGATGTCCAGAAATTCCTCTAGCTTTTCCTCTGACACCCTTCCTCCCTTTTTGTGAAGAAGGGCAGTCTGGGTCATGGCGGGCAATGTTTTATGTAAACTATGAATCACCACATCAGCCCCTAAATCTAAAGCAGATACGGGAAACCCTTTGGAAAAAGCAAAGTGGGCGCCATGGGCTTCATCTACCACCAGCGGGATTCCATGTCTATGGACAATTCCTGCAATTTTTTCAATATCTGACACCATGCCGTCATAACTGGGTGAAGTAATCATAACGGCTTCCGTATCGGGATTTTCTTTCAATGCTTTTTCCACATCTGTTGGTTTGATTCCGCCGTTTAATCCACAAAACGGTTCATAGGAGGGGTATAAATACACAGTCTCCAATCCTCGCAGATAGGCGGCATGATACACAGCTTTGTGACAATTTCTCGCCATCAGCAGCTTCCCGCCGCGGGATGTACAGGCGGAAACGGCCGCCAGAATCCCGGCGGTGCTGCCATTGATTAAAAACCAGGATTTCTCTGCGTGATATAACTCTGCCGCCAAATCCTGATTTTCTTTTATAATGCCCTCGGCATGGTGCAGATTGTCAAAGTCTGTAATTTCTGTGATGTCCACAGCGTAGGGATTGCGCAGGTATTCATTTTGTACCTGGCGCTTGTGCCCCGGCATGTGGAAAGGGTAGAAGTCTGTACGGCTGTATTCGTACAGGGATTTATCAAGATAATTCATGTGCGTGACTCCATTTTTCATAAATGTACTCTTTTGTATATCATAACATGAGAGGGAACACAAATTCCATATTCTTTTCTATAATATAAAAAGGGCTTCTGCACTCTCTGTAAGTAATGCAAAAACCCTTTTCTTAACGTTTTGTTCTCTCTTTTATCCCACGATATTCCTCTTATCCACTAATGCTGCACATTGGTATCTGCCATCATAGCCGTAAGGTTAAAGGGTGACAGAACACTGTCGATCTTTTCTAACAAAGCGTCATCAAAGTAATTTCTCACTTCGCACTTTACATCGAAAATCATCGTTGGTTCCTGCTCTTTTGTCACAGAAGGCCATACGGGCAGCTTCTCCTGAGCCGGTACACCGGTTTTTGCAAAATTCATAAATGCCCCAAACATCTGCTCTTCCAGATTTTCCGTAACTCCCGGAATGGAACATACTTCCACCAATTCTGTGTTGTGGAAGAAAAATGGAATATCCGAACAGTGCCATGCAATTTTTCCCATCATAGGGAATTCTACATTAAACTGATACAGATAAGTACCTGCCTTTTCTCCTTTGGCATGCATCGCTGCTAATTTCTTGGAAGGCTGACGCATTACACGGTCAATATTCAAAAGGTCCGTAAAATCTTTGCCCGGATAAGTTTCTTTAAAGAGTTTTTCCATTTCCCCGGTATGTTCTCCGTATACCTTGCTTACTAGAGCGCGGCGTTCTTCGTCTGTGAGGGCCTTCTTATCGAACATCTGAGGCGCAAAAGCAAATTCGCCATAGACAGAGCCCACCATCAGAGGAATGTCATAAGCATGCTCTCTCATACCAAACTGCAGCGGATTTCCCTTAAACCAGTCATTGGCCTGCGGTCCGTTTCCTACATAAGCACCCGTGGCAGCCACCTGCGGCATAACCTTGTTATACACTTGAACAAGCTGAGCATAGGGAATTGTCTCCAGTTTCTCCACCTCATCTTTCGCCCAGCCAAGTTCGTTCAGCATGGCTGTTACAATTGTTTCTCCGGTTCCTGTACTGGACGGAAGTAAATTTTCATCCGCAACACCGCTCATAATCAAACTCTTTTGGAAAAGTCCGTCTGCTGCCGGAATCTGCAGCAAATCTGCCACCTTCATACCGCCGCCCGATTGACCAAAAATGGTTACATTTTCCGGGTCTCCTCCGAATACAGCTATGTTGTCATGTACCCACCGCAGGGCAGCTACCATATCCGCATGTCCGGCATTTCCCGAATTATAATACTTCTCCCCAAAAGGAGACAAATCCAGATATCCCAAAATATTCAGCCTGTGGTTAATGGAGACCACCACCACGTCTCCTTCCATACACATATTGTGCCCGTCATAAGCCACCTGCTCAATAGAAGAACCAGCAGAATATGCACCGCCGTGAATCCATACGACGACCGGTTTTTTCGCATTATTATCCAAGTCTTTTGTCCAGATGTTCAAGTTCTGGCAGTGTTCGTCCATAGGCCAGTAACGGTGGGGAACCATGAGTTCCGCTGTCGGGGTTTCCTGTGTCATCAGCGGACACACAAATCCATAAGAACAGGCATCCCGGACTCCTTCCCAATGGGAGGGAACCGGCATCTGAAACCGCTCTGCATAGGCATAGGGAATTCCCTTAAATACATAGCTTCCGTCATAAAAATACCCTTTTAACTTTCCAGAGGTTGTCTCCAATACCGGAACCTGGTCATACTGAAATGTTTTTAACATAGTTTTCCAACTCCTTTTATTATTTTTACTGTTTACATTCGCTGTCTAATTGATATATCCCTTTATTCCTTTGCATAATTGCTTTTAAATATAGTGTAATAAATTTTTTCAAGTATGGCAATAAAAAAGAAACTGCCGCTTCATAAGCCTTCACTCTTACAAAGCAACAGTCCTTATCTCACACCTTAAACCGATACCCCACACCCCAGATGGTCTCGATATACTGTGGTTTTGCCGTATTAAATTCAATTTTCTCGCGAATTTTCTTAATATGCACCGTCACCGTTGCAATATCTCCTATAGATTCCATGTCCCAGATTTCCTTAAACAATTCGTCCTTTGTAAACACCCTGTTTGGATTCTGGGCCAGGAAAGCCAGCAGGTCAAACTCTTTGGTGGTAAAGTTCTTTTCCTCCCCGTTTATCCAGACTCTTCTGGCAGTCTTGTCAATTTTTAATCCGCGAATTTCAATAATGTCATTTTCCTGGACTCCGGTGCCAATCAGTCTTTCATATCTGGCCAGGTGTGCCTTTACTCTTGCCACCAGTTCACTGGGGCTGAAAGGTTTCGTCATGTAGTCGTCCGCGCCAAGACCCAGTCCCCGGATCTTATCAATGTCATCCTTCTTTGCGGACACCATGATAATCGGCGTATTTTTCTGATTTCGGATTTCCCGGCAGATTTCAAAGCCGTCCACTTCCGGCAGCATCAAATCCAGGATAAATAAATCATAGTCCTCTTCCAGAGCCCTTTTCAGCCCTACGTCTCCCCGGTTCTCAGTCTCCACTTCAAACCCGCTCAGTTCCAGATAATCCTTCTCTAAATCTGCAATCGCCTCTTCGTCTTCAATAATCAAAATCTTACTCATTGACTGGTACCTCCTGATATTTTCTAAGAACAAAATACATCACTGTTCCGATATTTTCCTTGCTCGTTGCCCAGACCTTTCCCCCGTGGTCTTCCATAATCTTCTTCACAATGGAAAGCCCGATTCCACTTCCGCCCTTGGAAGAATTCCGTGAGGAATCTGTACGGTAAAAACGGTCAAAAATATTCGGCAAATCTTTGGCTGCAATTCCCTTTCCATTGTCTTCAATTTCCACCTGAATGAAATCTCCTACGTCCTTTACCCGAAGGTTAATCCTCCTCTGCTTGCTTGCATCTGTATATTTCAGAGAATTGCTCACAATGTTATTGACAACCCTTTTAATCTGCTCTGCATCTGCAATGACCAGCACCTCTGGCTCTACATAATTGGAATAGGAAAATTCCACATTCTTGGAACTCAGTTCCATTTGCAAATCTTCCGCACAATCGTCAAAAAATTCAGTCACCGAAATTTTATTAAACGTATATGGAATTTTATTGGTATCCATCTTGGAATAAAAGGTCAATTCATTAATCAGTCTGTCCATCTCATTGGCTTTGTTATAAACCGTTTTAATGTAACGCTCCATTTTCTCCGGGGTGTTGGCCACGCCGTCCATAATCCCCTCTACATAGCCCTTTACCGCTGTGATAGGCGTTTTTAAATCATGGGAAATATTGCTGATAAGCTCCTTGCTCTCCCGGTCAAACTCTATTTTTTCCTCTGCATTTTCCTTGAGTCGCTGGCGCATATCTTCAAAATCCTGGCACAGTTCTGCGATTTCACTGACACCTTCTGTAGATACGGAAAAATCCAGATTTCCCTCTTTAATCTTTCTAGTGGCAGTGCGGAGTTTGTCCAGCGGTGAAATCACACCGCGGTAAATCCACCAGGTCAGTCCCAGCGCTGTAACTGTCAGAATAATAATAACCGTTACCAGCATATTACGAAATAATTCTTCTGTCTGCGGAAGCGTTTCTACCGCATTGGAGATAATAAACACGCTTCCGTCCTCCACTTTTTCTGTATGGAAATCTATCCTTTTTACGAGAGCCTGCACCTTTCCGCCCAAATACATACCGTCACTGGTTCCTGTGGTAAATTCCGGCACTCTTGCAAGCTTCTTCACCAGTTCTGCTGGATAATCTTCGCACCCATAGTAAGTAATATTGTCCCCTTCACATACCAGTAGATACGAGTGCATGCCCTGCAGTTCTTTATTCAGTTCCGTCAGATATTGAATATTTTCAAATCTTTCGGGATCTTCTTTTGCAACCTCTTGAATCACCTTTACCTGTTCATTTGTCAAGCTGTTCAAAATCTCTGCCGTATTCGATAAACTCTGGTAAGTGGGATTCTCAATGCCATACTGCTTCTCAATTGTTTTAAACTGATACTGAGAAAATGCCCAGAAGGCCAGCCCTGTAAAAAGCAGGGGTTCCAGCACAATGATAAAGAAAGAAATGATGATTCTTGTTTTTAATTTCATGACTATTGTCTCTCCGCCAAAGTTATTCTAAATCTTACTTGTGTATATTATAGCATAGTTTTTTCTCTTTTCATCTAAATAAAGTGGAATCAAATCTAAACTTTCTATAAAAAACCTGTCAAAATCTTTTGACTTTCTGCAAAACTCACTCTAAAATAATAAAAAATGGTAATACAAACGAAGGAGAAATCATGTTTATAGATAAAGGTCAACTGCTTTCCAATTTAACACAATTATATGATACCCAGATTACCCAGGCGGTTTCCCTCTATTCCCATCCCGGAATGGGGAAGAGCCGGCTGCTGCAGGAATTCTCACAGGAAAAAACCGTGCTGTATTTCAAAGCGCCTGCTCTTCCTTTCGAAGAGATTTTTTCTCTTTTTAAACAGCTTTGCGTCCGCAAACTGGGCACTCCCTATGAAAACGCAAAAAAATTCGCTGACATTTTTAAACTGCTTTCCAAAGCCTCTGCCAGTGAACCTGTAGTTCTGATTTTAGATGATTTTGCCAACTGGACGTCTGCAAACCGGAGGTTTCCTTCCATGCTGAATTCGCTGATTCAAAGAGCCGACCCCAAGTCCCGGCTTTTTGTTGTTTTATGCAAACCAGCCTCCTTATACGAAAAAGAAAGTTCCAGAGAAACTGCTTCTTTTCTCCTTGAATCTTTTTCATTCTTTGAAATGCGTAAACAATATCCACAGATGCATTTGGAAGAACAAATTCTGCTTTACAGCATTACAGGCGGCATCCCGGCTTATCTACAGTATTTCCCTGCAGATTGTTGTGTCCGTGAAAAACTTCAGGAATTATTCTTCACTACGGACGGCGCATTTTACCGGCTTGTGGAATCCCGTACCAGGGAATATTATTCCGCCTCTTCTGTGATGCGGGCCATTCTTGCCTCTATTGGCACAGAAACCCGAAAACTGCAGGAAATCTGCGACTGTACAGGCCTGACTCCCAGCGCAGCCGGAAGTCTGCTTTCCTCTCTGGCTTCCCGCAATCTGGTCAGCCGCATTGTACCGGTTACGGAAAATCAGGGCAGCCGCCGGGCACTCTATCTGATTAGCGATGGTATTTTCCGCTTCTGGTATACCTGTGTACTGCCGTATCTTTCCGAAATCGAAATGGGCGAAGGCGCACAGATATTTGAAAAACAGATAGCTCCCCTTTTGGAAGATTACACTATCCAGGTATTCCCAGATATCTGCCGTGATTTCCTGCAACTGGAAGAAAAAGCCGGACGCACGCCATTTCCTATGCAGCGCATTGGACGCTGGTGGGGACAGCACCCCACCAAGAAGAGAACGGAATACATTTCCATTGCCGCCTATTCCAGAGACAACATTATGCTGGGCTCCTGCTTCTGGACGGAAGACTGGCTGGACGTGAACACACTTTACGATTTACAGAAACACGCCAGCCTTTTCCCGGATGAAGAGCAATGGTATTATCTATTCTCCAAATCTGACTTTGTCAGCGGATTTGAAACCATATCCGGAAACCGTGTGCATGTATTCAGCCTGGAAAAAATGTGCCGTATGGCCGATGAGTATCTCTCTTCCACGATTTAACACTGCATATTTCAAATTCAAATTTACTTTTGCAATATAGAATTTATTTTTTGCATATTTTTAGTTTGTTTTTGTGTATCCCTGTCAATGCTATACTTTACAGAGGACAAGGAGAACACAAATATGGATGAAAAGAGAATCCGGCAGTTCCGGGAACTTGGGCTGACCATTTCTTATTATCGGAAATTAAAGGGGCTGACCCAGGCAGACCTTGCGCAGAATGTAGGACTGAGCAGAACGCATATCAGCAACATCGAAGCGCCCAAGGTGAAAACTTCTATTTCTCTGGAAAGTTTATTTGATATTGCAGATGCCTTAGATGTTCCGGTAAAAGACTTATTTGATTTCAGAAACTAAACACAGATGCCGAAGGGGCTG
>DXFK01000169.1 GCA_019114495.1 Candidatus Blautia stercoravium | reverse complement strand
AACAGAGGCTATATTTGCAGCAGTCCCCAGAAATGTACGAGGATAATACAGGTGTGTCATACAGACGAGCGTATAGAAGAAGAACTGCATGCAATCGTGGATTGTGGGGGAACGGTGGAAGATGTTTTTGTGCAGCATGAAGTTTATGGAGAACTGCGGGCTGTGTTAAATATCAGATCCAGACGGGAGGTGAAACAGTTTTTGGAAGATATTCGGACGGGAAAATCCAAACCGCTTACGAATATCACTTCCGGGCATCACTGTCATACTATCAGTGCAGACAGCGAAGAGATTCTAGATATGATAGAAGAAAACCTGAGAAAACTGGGAATTTGCATGGAATAAAAGTGAGGAAAAAGAAAGAGATGGAGTTTTTAATAAGAAAGGCGAGAGCAGAGGAAGCCGCTTTGTTGGCAGAAATAGAAACCTTGTGTTTTCCGCCGGCAGAGGCAGCTTCCAAAGAGGAAATACAGAAGCGGATGTGTGCTTTTTTGGAGAATTTTTTTGTGGCAGAATCGGAGGGGAAAATTGTTGGATTTATCAACGGAGGAACCACGGATCAGCCGAAACTGCCGGACGAAATGTACCACGATGTAAGTCTGCATAAGCCCTGGGGAGCTTATCAGACTGTGTTTGGTTTAAATGTATTGCCTGAATACAGACGTCAGGGGATTGCAGGGAGACTGCTGGAGTATCTGGTGGCAGAAAGCATAAAAAGAGGGAAAAAAGGTGTGATTCTGACTTGCAAAGCGCATTTGACAGGATTCTATGAAAGTCATGAATTTCAGAATTTTGGCATAGCAGAATCAGAGCACGGCGGGGCTGTGTGGTATGATATGAGAAGAGAGCTTTGAGAAAACGGGGAAGTGATGACAGATTACTTCCCTGTTTTTTAATTTTTTATTGTATACAGTCGTGTATAATGGTAAGATAGCAGAGAAATAAAAGAGAAATAAGATATCACTATGAGAAAAGTACAGGAGAGTAATCTATGGAAAAACTAACACTGAGACAGATACTGTCTCTGACACTGACATTATTTGCCGTATTCTTTGGAGCAGGCAACATGATTTTTCCGCCGGCCATGGGACAGCTTGCGGGAGAAAATTATCTGCAGGCACTTGCCGGTTTTATTTTGACAGATGCAGGTATTGCCTTGCTGGGAATGATTGCGGTGGTGCTGGTAGGGAATAAAATTATGGACCTTGGAGACCTTGTGAGCCGGAGATTTTCTTTGTTTATATCCATAATGGTATATTTGCTGATAGGGCCGCTTTTTGCACTGCCCCGAACAGGAAGCGTATCGTATGAGCTGGCGGTTCGCCCGTATGTGCCGCAGCAGTATGCGTGGCTGGTCTCCCTGGCGGTAACAGCCGTGTTCTTTTTCCTGACCTATTATCTCAGCGGAAATCCAAGCAAAGTCGTGGATATTATCGGAAAATATATGACGCCAGTGCTGATTATAAGCATTGCCCTGCTCTATCTGGTATGCTTGTTTTCAGACAAATCGGGGAATACGGTACAATATGGTGCTGTTCAGAAGGCTGCGGGGGAATACCAGGATATTGCGTTTTTTAAAGGTATGATTGAAGGGTACAATGCCCTGGACGGTCCTGCAGGCCCTGTATTTGCCATTATTATTATCAATGCCGTGACCGGTTTTCAGGTGAAAAAACGGAAAAATGTAGTGAAATATACGATTATTTCCGGAATCGGAGCAGTGCTGATTCTCAGCGGTATTTACTACATGCTGACTTATATTGGCGCCACTACGCATACAACCTTTGAAAACGGAGGAGCGCTTCTGCATGCTGTGGCCAGTGACCTGCTGGGACCTGTGGGAGGAATTGTGCTGGGTATTTCCGTTTTTCTGGCCTGTATGACAACTTCTATTGGACTGACCACTTCCTTTGCAGATTATTTTCATGAACTGCTGCCATCGGTGTCCTATCGCAAAATAACGGCAGTGGTATGCCTGTTCAGCTTTGCAGTCAGCAATGTAGGTTTGTCATACCTGATAGCAGTTTCCCAGCCGGTACTGATGATGATTTATCCGGTATTAATTGTGCTGATTGTACTTTCTTTTGGAAGAAAGTGGATTAGAGACAAGAAAATGGTCTATATACTTAGTATGGCCGCAGCTTTTGCCCTTGCTTTTATCAATGCTATGGACAGCGCAGGCATAAGCCTTGGCATACTGACCGTATGGGGACGAAGCCTTCCTTTCTATCATCTGCATCTGGGCTGGATGCTGCCGGCAGTGTGCGGAGCAGTCGTGGGCTTTCTTCCGGTTTGGAAAAGAAAAAAAAGTATTTAGCAAATTTATTTTTTTTCATTGTTTTATTTCTGTATGTAATTTGCCGGCAAAGGTATCCAGCATATGAATGGTTGTGCGTATATCATCCCGGGTAGTTTCCGGATGAAGCGCACAGATTCGCAGCACTTTTTTGCCGTTTAGCACTGTGGTAAAAAGTGCGGCATAACTGCTGGCCAGCATGCGTTCGGAAATGCGTTCATTTAATAGGTCGGTTTCTTCTTCTGTCAAATCTTCGGAAGTATAGCGGAAATTAACCATGGCAAGCTGGGATTTCGACACGATTTCCCAGTGGTCCAGTTCCAGAAGCGCTTCTTCGGCCCAGTCAGCCAGTTCAAATCATAATATCTCCCAGCCAGGAGATGGAGGAGGCTGGACCGGGTACAAAGCCGAAAAACCGTGGGTGGTTAGCGTCACCCCGGTAACGATACACTTCTTTTGTCATTTCTGTAACGACTTCATCTACAGGACGTCTTTCTTTTGAAATTCCAATCTGTTTGATTTTGTCTACATGTCCTTCTTCTGTGTGCCAGGTGACTTTCTGAGAATGAATATCATGCTTTTCAAGACAGAAATTATGTACAAATTTTTTTATGGTCTCTTCTAACTGGGTGCTGTTTAAAATATTTTCATTGTTCAGCATAGTTGTTTGTCCTTTCTTTTTCTCCATTTTTTATGAAGTTTTGTTGGCAGTTTTTTACTTTTTGAAAACGAACCGTAAATCTTTACGGCAGATTAAGTTTATTGTATACTACAGTTATATATCTGTAAAATTCATATACTTGATGATATATATTAAATAAATTAATAAAGAGCGACGAAGTAGGGAAAGGGATACATGGAACTGAGAAATATCAACACTTTTTTGAAGGTGGCGGCGACTCAAAACTTTTCAAAAGCAGCAGAACAACTGGGGTATTCCCAATCCGCTGTGACTGTGCAGATACAGCAGTTGGAAAAAGAACTGGAAACTCCGCTGTTTGAGCGAATGGGAAAGAGGGTTTTTCTGACGGAAAGCGGAATGGAATTTACCTTTTATGCCAATGAAATCATGCGGGCGGCCAACCGGGCCCGGATTTTTGCAAAGGAAAAAGGGGAACTGGACGGAACCTTGCGGATTGGCGGGGTGGAATCTGTCTGTACCGCTATGCTGCCAGATTTTCTGCTGGCTTTTCACAGCAGTTATCCCAGAGTGAAAATCACCATAAAGTCAGGCACAACAGAAGAATTGATGGAAATGGCGAGAAGCAATGAAATTGATTTTGTCTTTACCCTGGACAGAAAAATATGCAGCGGGGAATGGGTGAAGGCTGTGGAAAGGAAGGAGAATATTTAGTTTGTGACCCTGGCGGAACAGCTACAGCGAGGGGAAGAGCAGATACCTATACAGGAATTGGTAAAAAAGTCCTTTTTGCTGACAGAACTGGGAGCCGCTTATCAGTATGAACTGGAAAGGCTGCTGTCAGAGCAGGATTTGAAAATTATGCCGATTCTGGAAATCGGCAATACGGAAACCATGATTCATCTGCTGAAAAAGGGAATGGGATTTTCCTTTCTTTCGGCATTTACGGTGAAGGAGGAATTGGAGAAGAAACGTTTTTTGGAAGTCCGGACCAATCTTCCGCCGGTGGTGATGTATAGCCAGCTGCTCTATTGCAGGAACAAATGGGTGACGCAGGAAATGCAGAAGTTTGCGGAATTGGTGGGAGGGAGGATTGAATAGATAAAGACCGTAGAATCGGAAATTGAAAAATTATTCACACAAAAAGATTTCTATATGATAAAATAAACACAAAATCCCGCTGGCGGGATTTGAAAAATGAAAGATGAGGATACAGAGATGAAAATAGGAGTAACTTATGATAATGGAAATGTATTTCAGCACTTTGGAAAGACAGAATATTTTAAAGTATATGAAGTGGAAGACAACAAAGTGATTTCAAGTGAAGTGATGAGTTCTAATGGTTCCGGACATGGAGCGTTAGCCGGATTTTTAGCAGAACAGTCTGTTGATGTGTTGATTTGCGGAGGCATTGGCGGCGGAGCCCAGACGGCTCTTGCTGAGGCAGGAATTGAATTGTGCGCGGGAGCACAGGGGGATACAGACCAGGCTGTGGAAGCCTATCTGAAAGGGGAACTGGAATCCACAGGAGTAAACTGTAATCACCACCACGAAGAGGGACATAGCTGCGGAGGCCATGGAGAGGGACACAGCTGCGGAGGAAACTGCAGTGGACATTGTGGTTCTGCGCCGGTATTGACAGGCCGTAATGTTGGGAAGATCTGCCGTACCCATTACAAAGGAACCTTTAATGATGGAACACAGTTTGATTCTTCTTATGATAGAGGGGAACCGCTGGAGTTCACTTGCGGAGTGGGACAGATGATTAAAGGATTTGATGCAGCAGTGGCAGATATGGAAGTAGGTCAGATTGTGGACATTCATTTGATGCCGGAAGAGGCGTATGGAATGCCGGATCCCAATGCGATTTTTACTGTTGAGATTGCACAGCTTCCAGGGGCGGAAGATTTGGAATCGGGACAGCAGGTTTATTTATCCAATCAGCTTGGACAGCCATTTCCTGTTAAGGTGACAGCAAAAGATAAGACTATGATTACTTTTGATGCCAACCATGAAATGGCAGGAAAAGAATTGAATTTTCGTATTGAACTGGTGGAAGTAAAATAGAAAATGAAAAAGCAGGAGGGATGCCGATGTTTCCAATCATTGACAAACGAAAAACAGGAATTAATTTGCGAAGAATCATGGACAAACAGGGAATTACCGTGAAAGAAATTCAGCAGTATGTGGGGCTTGGAAGTGTTCAGAGTGTGTATCACTGGCTAAACGGAATCAGCATGCCCACTATTGACAATTTATATGCGTTAAGTGATTTGTTTCAGATTCCCATAGATGATATTGTATGCGGAAACAGGCAAAAGATGGCGCATACTGTATACAGCGAACAATATAACCGCCTGCATACATATTATGAGAAATTAAACGAACACCATGCAGCATAAAATT
>DXFK01000168.1 GCA_019114495.1 Candidatus Blautia stercoravium | reverse complement strand
ACAACTTCCTGAATAAGGTAGTAAATCCCGTACTGGAAGCAAATAAGGAACTTCTTGGAATGACAGCAGAGATTAACGTATAAAGAAACGTATAACGAAGAACACAAGAGAAGAGGTTGCTGCATGAAAATCAGAGCAAAAGGAGTGCGGCAACCTCTTTTTCTGTTATAGAAAGGAGAAAATATTATTTTATGAATCGAAAGAAGGATGGAAATGCCCTGGCGCTTTTGCCTATCGGTGTATTTCTGGTGATTTTTATCGGAGCTGGGGTTTTGTCCCGGGACTTTTATACCATGCCGGCGATTGTAGGTTTTCTCATAGCCTTAATGGTAGCGTTTATGCAGAACCGCCGTGTGCGTTTTGCCGACAAAATGGCCATTATCTCCAAAGGTATCGGAGAGGAAAATATTGTAACCATGTGCCTGATTTTCCTGGCTGCAGGCGCTTTTTCTGGTACCATTAAGGCTGCAGGAGGAGTGGAAAGCACGGTAAATCTGGGACTGTCCATTATGCCGGCATCCATTGCTGTCATGGGTCTGTTTGTTATCGGCTGTTTTATTTCTATTTCCATGGGAACTTCAGTGGGAACCATTACAGCCATGGCACCCATTGGTGTGGGAATTGCAGAAAAAACAGGAATTTCCCTGCCTGTCTGCATGGGGGCTATTGTGTGCGGCGCCATGTTCGGAGACAATCTTTCCATGATTTCCGATACCACCATTGCGGCTGTGAGAACCCAGGGATGTGAAATGAAGGATAAGTTTAAAGAGAATTTTCTGATTGTACTTCCGGCTGCTGTCATTACTGCAGTGATTTTCTTTTTCCTGGCAGGAGGGAACGCGGGAAATATGGACAAAGATTTGGAATATCAGCTTATTAAAGTGGTTCCATATCTGGTAGTTCTGATAGGTGCTTTGATTGGAATTAACGTTTTTGTGGTACTGATTGCAGGAACTGTGCTGGCAGCCATTGTAGGAGTAGGAACCGGTGCTTTTGCTCTGGGAGAAATGTTCCAGAAGATGGGCGAAGGCGTTACCAGTATGTATGATATTACCGTAATTTCTATCATTGTAGCAGCCATTGTGGCGCTGGTGAAGGAATATGGCGGTATCGAGTTTATTCTGAATCTGATTAAGAAAAATATAAAGGGAGAAAGAGGCGGAGAATTTGGAATTTCCCTGTTGGTCTTTCTGGTAGACTGCTGCACTGCAAATAATACGGTGGCGATTGTTATGGCAGGACCGATTGCAAAGGAAATCAGTGATGAATTTGATGTATCGCCGAGAAGAAGCGCCTCTCTCTTGGATATTTTTGCGTCTGTGGGACAGGGAATGATTCCTTACGGAGCGCAGCTTCTTACGGCCGCCAGTCTGGCGGGGCTGTCACCGGTACAGATTATGCCGTATCTGTTTTATCCGATTCTTATGGGAGTCAGTGCGGTTCTGTTTATTCTTTTCAGAAGAAGATGATTTTTTCAAATTTTACTTTATTTCTGAAAAAAAATGGTGTATGATACTGTAGTAATTGAAATGAGTTCAATCTTACAGGAGGAATAAAAGATGATAAAAGCAGTAGTAGGGGCAAACTGGGGAGACGAAGGCAAAGGCAAAATTACAGATATGCTGGCGCAGGACGCAGATATTGTTGTGCGGTTTCAGGGTGGTGCCAACGCAGGGCACACTATTGTAAATAATTACGGTAAATTTGCACTTCACACACTTCCTTCCGGTGTTTTTAATGACCATACTACAAGTATTATCGGAAACGGTGTGGCTCTTAATATTCCGGTGCTGTTTAAAGAGATACAGTCTATTGTGGAAAAAGGTGTTCCCACTCCGGACATTAAGGTTTCTGACCGTGCACAGATGGTAATGTCTTATCATATTAAATTTGACGAATACGAAGAAGAACGTCTGGCAGGCAAATCCTTTGGTTCTACAAAATCAGGAATTGCCCCGTTCTATTCAGATAAATTTGCAAAAATCGGGTTCCAGGTCAGCGAGCTGTTTGAAGACGAAGCGGCACTGAGAGAAAAAGTGGAAAATATCTGTGATAAGAAAAATGTTTTATTAGAGCATTTGTATCACAAACCGCTGTTGACTGCAGACGGCATTATGGAAGAATTAATGCAGTATAAAGAGATGATTGAACCTTATGTATGTGACGTTTCTCTGCTCTTGTGGAATGCTTTAAAAGAAGGAAAAGAAATTCTGCTGGAAGGCCAGTTAGGTTCTTTAAAAGACCCTGACCACGGTATTTATCCAATGGTTACCTCTTCTTCCACACTGGCTGCTTACGGCGCAGTAGGAGCAGGAGTTCCGCCATATGAAATCAAAAAAATTATCACGGTTTGTAAAGCATATTCCAGCGCAGTAGGAGCAGGTGCGTTTGTATCCGAAATTTTCGGTGAAGAGGCAGATGAGCTGAGACGCAGAGGCGGTGACGGCGGAGAGTACGGTGCGACAACAGGACGTCCGAGACGTATGGGATGGTTTGACTGTGTGGCTTCCAAATATGGCTGCCGTATCCAGGGAACTACGGATGTAGCCTTTACCGTGCTGGACGTATTGGGATATTTAGATGAAATTCCGGTATGCGTAGGTTATGAAATTGACGGTGAAGTGACAACAGAATTTCCAACGACGCATCTTCTGGAAAAGGCAAAACCGGTACTGGAAGTGCTGCCGGGATGGAAATGCGATATCCGCGGCATTAAAAAGTATGAAGATTTGCCGGAGAACTGCCGCAAATATGTTGAATTTGTGGAAGAAAAACTGGGATTCCCGATTACTATGGTTTCCAATGGACCGGGAAGAGAGGATATTATTTATAGATAAGAATAGAGAAAACGGGCTTCTGTATCAGAGGGAGAGGGATACGGAAGCTCTTTTCTTTTGCGGCAAAAGGTTGCCTGTTTTATCCGAATATGGTATATTGTAGGAACAAGTGTTTTGATTTACATATGGAGGAGAACAAAACCATGAGTATTTACGATACATTAAATCACGAACAGCAGACTGCTGTTTTTCATACAGAGGGGCCTGTGTTGATTCTCGCCGGCGCCGGTTCGGGAAAGACCAGGGTGTTGACTCACAGAATCGCATATTTAATAGAAGAAAAGGGTGTGAATCCCTGGAATATTATGGCTATTACCTTTACCAATAAGGCAGCAGGAGAAATGCGGGAACGTGTAGATAAGATTGTGGGATTCGGTTCCGAAAGTATCTGGGTTTCTACTTTTCATTCCAGCTGTGTGAGAATGCTGCGCCGGTTTATTGACCGTCTGGGGTATGATACGAATTTTACGATTTACGATACCGATGACCAGAAAACGCTGATGAAAGATATTTGCAAGCGTCTGGATATTGATACCAAGGTGTACAAGGAAAGGGCAATTTTGGCGGCAATTTCCTCTGCAAAGGACGAACTCATAAGTCCGGAGGAGTACGAAATCAACGTCATGTCTGATTTTTCCAAGAGAAAGATAGCTCTGGCTTACAAGGAATACCAAAAAGAACTGAAAAAGAACAATGCTCTGGATTTTGATGATTTGATTGTGAAAACTGTAGAGCTTTTCCGGGCCTGCCCGGATGTACTGGAATATTTCCAGGACCGATTTCAGTATATTATGGTGGACGAGTACCAGGATACCAATACCGCCCAGTTTAAGTTTGTCAGTCTTTTGGCGGAGAAGTACCGCAATCTCTGTGTGGTAGGTGATGACGACCAGTCTATTTACAAGTTCCGTGGGGCGAATATTGGAAATATTCTGGGGTTTGAAAAAGTTTTCCCGGATGCCAAGGTGGTTCGTCTGGAGCAGAATTACCGTTCTACTCAGAATATTCTGAATGCGGCGAATCAGGTCATTCAGAATAATATGGAAAGAAAGAGAAAATCTCTGTGGACCGAAAATGAAGAGGGAGAAAAGCTGCATTTCCGTCAGTTTATGAACGCTCATGAAGAGGCAGAATACATAGTGGGAGATATCAGTAAAAAAGTGCGTGAGCATGACGGGGAATATGGGGATTTTGCCATTCTTTACAGAACCAATGCCCAGTCCCGTCTTTTTGAAGAAAAATTCCTTATGGCAAATATTCCTTATAAACTGGTAGGCGGCGTAAACTTCTATGCCAGAAAAGAAATCAAGGATTTGCTGGCTTATTTAAAGACTGTGGATAATGCAAGAGATGATTTGGCAGTACGGAGAATTATCAATGTACCCAAAAGAGGAATCGGCGCTACCACCCTTGGCCGTGTGCAGGATTATGCAGCAGAGCAGGGAATGAGTTTTTATGATGCCTTGCGGCAAGCGGAACAGATACCATCTCTTGGAAGAGCGGCGTCCAAGGTAGAACCTTTTGTTATTTTTATTCAGACACTGAGAAGTAAGCTGGAGTACCTCTCTCCTTCGGAACTTTTAAAAGATATTATTGAGAATACCGGCTATGTGGAAGAACTGCGGGCAGAGGGCACGGAAGAAGCAGAGGCCAGAATCGAAAATATTGACGAATTGATTACCAAAGTAGTTACTTATGAAGAGGAGAACGAAGAACCCACACTTTCTGGTTTTCTGGAAGAGGTTGCTCTGGTAGCGGATATTGATTCTGTGGACGGAGATGATAATCAGGTGCTTCTGATGACTCTTCACAGCGCCAAAGGTCTGGAATTTCCTTATGTATATCTGGCTGGTATGGAGGACGGAATTTTTCCAAGCTATATGACCATTACTGCAGATGACCCTACAGAAATCGAGGAGGAGCGCCGCCTGTGTTATGTGGGTATTACGAGAGCCATGAAAGATTTAACCTTGACCTGCGCCCAGCAGCGTATGATTCGAGGGGAAACCCAGTATAATAAGGTATCCCGCTTTATTAAGGAAATCCCCAGAGAACTGGTAGAACTTGGAAGAAATTTTGAGGAGAAGAAGTTAAAGGAGATTCCCCTTCCCACCAGTTACCGGCAGATGAAGGAGGCCTTTAAACAGCCGGCTTTTGTGCCGAAACAGTTTGAAGTAAAGAAGGCTTCAGGCTTGGATTACGGCGTAGGTGATACGGTGAAACACATGAAGTTCGGCGTGGGCGTGGTAACGGCCATTACGGAAGGCGGCCGGGATTACGAAGTTACGGTGAATTTTGACAAAGCAGGAATCAAAAAGATGTTTGCTTCTTTTGCAAAATTAAAAAAGGTGCAGTAACCAGTATTATCCAGAGATTGTGAAAATATCTTGAAAATTTCAAGAAGGGATAGTAAAATTCAAAGTACAGTGGTATAATATCTACAGAAATAAAGTACAGAATATTATAATTTCAGAAATGCGTTACAGACAATTTCAGCAGAGAGGAAGGTATATACTATGAATCGTATTGAAGATTTAATTACCGCATTGCAGAAAAAAGAGGAAGAAAAAAATAAAAATACCGTATTGTGGGTGCTGGCTATTATCGGTGCAGTTGCAGCTGTTGCCGGAATCGCATACGCTGTTTACCGTTTCTTTACTCCGGATTATCTGGAAGATTTTGAAGAGGATTTCGATGATGACTTCGATGACTACTTTGAAGACGAGGATGAGGAGGAAAAGTAAAGATACAAAAGGAATAGAAACTTCGGGAAACCGGAGTTTCTTTTTCTGTAGGGCAGTATAAGAGTGAAAAGGAGAATAGTGTGAAGAAAGGCGAAATATACGAAGGAATTATCGAGAGGGTGGATTTTCCAAACAGGGGAAGAGTGCAGATAGGGGACAGAATCGTAACGGTCAAGAATGGTATGCCTGGACAGAAGATACGGTTTCAAATTAACAAAAAGAAAGGCACCCGCCTGGAGGGAAGGCTCCTGGAAGTATTGGAAAAATCACCTCTGGAAACCAGAGGACCGGTGTGCAGTATTTTTCCGGCCTGCGGCGGCTGTATGTATCAGACCATGTCTTATGAGAATCAGCTGCAGATGAAGGCAGAGCAGATAAAAAAACTCATAGATACGGCGGTGATACAGGGCGGACAGATTGATGAGTTCGGAAATGCAGACTATACCTTTGAGGGAATCAAGGGAAGTCCACAGGAATTTGCTTACCGCAATAAAATGGAGTTTTCTTTTGGCGATGAATATAAGGACGGACCGCTTTCCCTAGGACTTCACAAAAAGGGCAGTACTTATGATGTATTAAATGCCTGTGACTGTAAGCTGGTACATGAGGATATGACAAAAATTCTCACTTGTGTGCTGGAATTCTGCAGAGAGCAGGGATATGCATATTATCACAAAATACAGCATACGGGTTTCCTGCGTCATTTGCTTTTGAGAAGAGGAAATACCACAGGAGAAATTCTGGTGAATCTGGTGACGACCAGTCAGGAGGAGACGGACTTTGGGGAACTGAAAGAACAGCTCTTGAAACTGAAACTGGAAGGCGAAATCGTGGGATTTCTGCATATTGTCAATGATTCTCTGTCCGATGTGGTGAAAAGTGATGAAACCAGGATTCTTTACGGAAAAGATTATTTTTATGAGGAAATTCTGGGACTGAAGTTTAAGATTACACCGTTTTCCTTTTTCCAGCCTAATTCCTATGGGGCGGAGGTGCTCTATGAAACGGCCAGGGAATACATTGGAAATACAAAGGATATGACTGTGTTTGATCTTTACAGCGGTACGGGAACCATTTCCCAGATACTGGCTTCTGTGGCAAGGGAAGTCATTGGGGTGGAAATTGTAGAAGAGGCTGTTGTGGCAGCGGGAGAAAATGCAAAGCGAAACGGGATTGAAAACTGCCGGTTTATTGCAGGGGATGTGCTGAAGGTGCTGGATGAGGTAGAAGAGAGACCGGATTTTATTGTACTGGATCCGCCAAGAGACGGGATTCATCCAAAGGCACTGCCTAAGATTATAGATTATGGGGTGGATAAATTGGTTTATATTTCCTGTAAACCCACCAGTTTGGCAAGAGATCTGGAGATGTTTCTGGGACGGGGATACCGAGTGGAGAAGGTGTGCTGCGTGGACCAGTTTTGTCAAACGGTACATGTGGAGACCGTAGTACTGCTTTCCCACAAAAAAACGGACGGACAATCTACGTTAAAGTAGAATTTGGCGAGGGCGAAGGCAAAGTACCGCTGGCTAAGATTGTGAAAATGCACGTCACCTACAAGATGATACAAGGATACATAGAAGCTAAATATGGCTTCAAAGTATATACTGCATATATCGCAAAGGTAAAGAGAGAGTTAGGATTGCTTGACCGGTTTGTCTAAGATAATGGGTTTATCAAGTTTTTTGTGTAATCTTTAAGAAAAATTTTATGGGAAGGCGATCTCACTCGGTCTTTCTTTTGCTTACATGAATCTAAAGAAACCGGCAAGGTTTTTAGTCTATTGGTAATATAAGCATGATGATTCTCATGAATAAAAGATATCTGGGAAAAGTCTTGCATTTTACAAATAAGTATGGTATGTTTTTTCTATAAATGAATCGTGAGTGTATCAAGTGATGCTGAATGCATAGAGAGGGAATCTAGGTGAGAATCCTAAGCGATCCGGTCACTGTAA
>DXFK01000167.1 GCA_019114495.1 Candidatus Blautia stercoravium | reverse complement strand
TTTTGATGAAAATACGCAAATTCGTCTGTATGAAGACAAACTTCTCCCGCTCTACAAATTATACAGTCTGGAGAGTTCTCTGGAACATGCACTGCATGAAAGAGTCTGGTTGAAATCCGGAGGTTTTCTGGTGATTCAGCAGACCGAAGCCTTTGTGTGTATTGATGTCAATACCGGGAAGTTTACGGCCAATAAAGAGATCGAGGAAACCTTTCGAAAAATTAATTTGGAGGCAGCCTCTGAAATTGCTTTACAGCTAAGGCTTCGAAATCTGTCCGGTATCATTCTCATTGACTTTATTAATATGAAAAACCCGAAACATAAAAAGGAACTGATGGAAAATCTGCAGGCCTATTTAAACCGAGACCCGGTAAAAGGAACGGTGGTAGATATGACTTCCCTGAACATTGTAGAAGTGACCAGGAAGAAGGTTCGGAAATCTCTGCAGGAGGAAATGAAGGAACTGGTAAAGGAGGCTGCATTTTGAAGGAAAAATCTCAGTTGACAACACTGTGCTATATTGAAAACCAGGGGCAGTATCTGATGCTGCACCGGGTTTCAAAGAAAAATGACGTAAACAAAGATAAGTGGATTGGTGTTGGCGGGCACTTTGAAGCAAATGAAAGCCCGGAGGAATGTCTTCTACGGGAAGTACAGGAAGAAACAGGGCTGACTCTTACCTCTTACCGTTTTCGGGGACTTGTGACTTTTCATCTGAAAAAAGCAGACATAGGTTTTTCGGAAACGGAATACATGTGCCTGTATACCGCAGATGGTTACGAAGGAGAAATTACAAAGTGTGAAGAAGGTCTGCTGGAATGGGTGGACAAGAAAGATTTGTTCCGGCTAAATCTCTGGGAAGGAGATAAAATCTTTTTCCGTTTGCTGGAGGAAGACAGACCTTTCTTTTCCCTGAAACTCAGTTATGTGGAGAATGAATTGAAAGAGGCGCTTTTAGATGGAAAAAAACTGGATTTATGAGAACGGTGACAGAAAGAAGCTGAAACCCTTTTACGGGATAGTTCTTTTTTTGATAGTTATGGCATCTTTTTATACTATTATTGCATGGGTGCAGATGAAATGGGGCATGTATGGGCTTGCATTGACAGAGTTCTATCTTTTGGCTCTCAGCGTTCTGGCAGCTAAACTTACCGGGTTTTCCTGCCGGGAAATTTTCCCCATAAAACGGCCTCAGTGGAAAAAAATCCTGGCAGTTTTTTTGATTTGGGGAGCGTCTTATACCTTGCTCATCCCCATTACTATGCTCATTGCCTGGTTTTTCCCGGAACAGATGTTTTCGGTCAGCGGAGATTTAAACAGTTTTATTTCCAGCGTACCGCCCCTGGTATCTGTTTTTATCAGTTGTGTTATGCCAGCGGTTTGTGAGGAGGCTCTGCACAGAGGTTTTATTCTAAAAAGCTTTCAGAGCCGCTGGAAAAATCCCTGGGTTTTAACTGTTCTGATGGGAATTCTTTTCGGACTGTTTCACGGCAGTATCTGGAGATTTCTTCCAACTGCCCTGCTTGGAGGTGTACTGACGTACCTGATGATAAAAACGGAAAATATGATTTATCCGGCGCTGTTTCATTTTACCAATAATTTCGTGCCAACACTGCTGGTCAGTTTTTCCAGAAATTCAGCCCAGACAGAGGAACTGACGGCCTGTCTGACTCAAAACGGACTGCCCCTTTCCTTTCTGGGGATTTATATTGCCATGACCTGTGTCGTACCCTTTGGTTTCTATACGGCAGCGTATCTTCTAAGAAAGGGAGAAGCCGGACAGGAACAGAAATATCTGACGTCAGATAAAACTCTGGTTTTCCTGGTGATATTTACGGTATTGCCCATTCTGGCAGGAATGTTTGTATTTTTATACGGAATCTTTTTTTGACAATCAACAAACACGTTCTCCATTCACATATTTGCACATAATATTCCGGTCATCACCCAGATAAATAAAGCGCTCCAGCCTCTGTGAAATTTCCAATTTCCGAGGCTGGGGCAAACTGCTGTCATCGAAAACCAGCGCATCAAACGCATATCCCGGCAGAAAACTTCCCACTTTTCCGAAAAAAGAACCTCCGCCAAGAGTTCCCATATAGAAAATCTCTGGAAATGTAAGTGGTTTGGCTTCCGAATCCACCAGACGCCAGCGAAGTTTCGAACACTGTACCGCATCTGCCATAGCCCTCAGAATAGAAGTACTGCTTCCTGCTGCCATATCACTGCCCAGTCCCACTTGAACACCTTTTTCCAAAAATGTTCGCACCGGGGCAATGCCGGAAGACAGATTGGCATTGGACTGGGGACAATGTGCCACATAAACTCCCTGTTCCTTCATCAGTTGAATTTCTTCTTCATCCACCCAGATGCAATGAGCCATCACTGCAGGATGGTTTCCTCCAAACAGCCCGGCCTGAAAATAAGCGTCGCTGTAAGACTTGGCTTTTGGACACAATTCTTTCACCCAGGCAATCTCCTGGGGATTTTCAGATAAATGAGACTGCACCGGCAGATGATACTCCTGCTGAATATCCTTCAATTCTGACATTAGCTCGTCGCTGCAGGCCGGAATAAATCTTGGAGTCAGAATTGGCCTGGTATGTCTGTATTTCCCCTGTGTCTCTTTCAGCCATCTTCTGGTTTCTGCTGCGGAAACCTGTGCACTTGCTTCTTCCAGATTTCTGCCGCCGTTTCTGTCCATATTCACTTTGCCCACATAAGTTTCCAAACCGGATTCTTCCAGCAAATCCATCAGAAGCTCTGTTGCTTCCACATGGAGAGTGGCAAAGATAACAGCTCTCGTCACTGCGCTTTTTTTCAATTCCTCCACATACATGCCATACGCCTTTTTGGCATATTCCAAATCCGTATATCTGGCTTCCTCAGGAAACGTATGGGTATTGAGCCATTCCAAAAGTTCCAAATCCATTCCCAGCCCCCGGAAAGCATATTGGGGCGCATGAGCATGCAAATCCGTCAATCCGGGAATCACCAGAGCGTCTCCCATATCTTTTACCTCAAAAGCGGCAAATTCCTGGGGTATTTCTTCAAGCACCCCCTGACAGACACCGTCTTTACAGACTGCATAACTATTTGGTTTTATATGAAGTTTTTTCTTTTCGTCGCTGTAACAAATATGTCCTTTTAAAAGAAAGGATTTTTTTCTGTCCATCTTGATCCTCCTGGTGGTTTCTTTATTTCCTCCGAAATTTTTCCTGTATCCTGTGTTCACCTTCCAAAATCCTCTGTCGTACAGACTGGCTGTCTCCTAAAATTTCTTTAAAGCAGTTCCATTCATCTAAAAGTCCCTGTCCATGGTACACCCGGTAAGCTCCTGCATCACTTCCCAGAGCCATGTGCACCCCCATCTCAAAGGCTCTGCGGATATTTTTGCTTCCTGTCTCCCAAATTTTCTGCAGTACCTTATCGGAAAACCTGCCGCAGCCAATAAGATTTTTCACCACCGTAATCGTAGGTACCCAGACCGTCCCAGACTCTGCCATGACCTGCAGAGTTTCCTCATCCGCATAATTTCCATGCTCCACACTGTCCGCACCGGCTTCTGCCACTTCTCGCACTGCTATTGCTCCATTGGTATGAGCCATGACGGAAAATCCTTCCTCATGAGCAATATGTACCATCTCCCGCACTTCATCGTAAGGAAGAGGCCTTTCCGTCACTGAACCGTCTGTATCAAAATCCATAATCCCTGTAGTCATAATCTTAATAAAATCTCCGCCCTGGGAGCGAACCTCTCTTACAAGTGCTGCATACTCTTTCAGGTTTTCAAAGCCCCTGCCCACAATTCCTCCATAGTGTCCTTCCCGGTGAATGGCAAAAACAGGCGTCCGGTAGTCAATGCCGTATTCCCCTGCCAGTTCTTTTGCCCTTTTTGAAACTTGAAGATTATCACCGCCATCCCGGACGAAAAAAATATGTTTCTCCTGATAAGCCTTCAGATGGCTGTGAATAACCCCATCGTCCACACCGGATGCATGCATTCTTACAGCCTGCCTGTAATTAACCCCATTCATAAAAATATGTGCATGGTTTTCTCCAAACATGATGTCGTCTTCTCTCCTGCTTTTCATAACACGTTCCATTATTCTTCTCTCGCCCAGCCATAAGCACATTTTACAGCTTTTTTCCAGCCTTTCGATTTCCTGTCTCGCTCTTCTATAGTAATTTCGGATTCAAAAATGCGGTCAACACTCCAGTTCTCCATAATTTCTTCCTTGCTGTTCCAGTATCCCACAGCCAGTCCGGCCAGATAAGCCGCCCCCATAGCCGTAGTTTCCACACAGACCGGACGTTTTACCGGTACCTGTATCATATCTGCCTGAGCCTGCATAAGGAAGTTATTGGCACTGGCTCCTCCATCTACCCGCAGAGAATTAATTTCCATGCCGGAATCTGCCTTCATGGCCTCAATGACATCATGTACCTGATAAGCCAGAGATTCCAGAGAAGCCCGGATAATATGACATTTATTGACGCCTCTGGTCAGCCCCACAATCGTTCCTCTTGCATACTGATCCCAGTACGGCGCCCCCAGTCCGGTAAATGCCGGAACCACATAACAGCCATTGGTATCTTTTACCTTTCTGGCCATATATTCAGAATCCTCTGCGGAATCGATCAGCCGCAGTTCATCCCGCAGCCACTGTATAATGGCGCCTGCCACAAACACAGAGCCTTCCAGGGCATAGTTTACCTTTCCATCCAATCCCCAGGCAATTGTAGTTACCAGCCCGTTTTCAGAAAATACCGGCTTTTCTCCTGTATTCATGAGAAGGAAGCACCCAGTGCCGTAGGTATTTTTGGCATCTCCTTTGGAAAAGCAGGCCTGACCGAAAAGTGCGGACTGCTGGTCTCCTGCTGCTCCTCCAATGGGAATTTCTCCTCCGAAAAAGCTGCTGTCTGTCATTCCGTAAATACAGCTGGAAGGCTTGACTTCCGGCAGCATACACTGTGGAATATCCAATTCCTTCAAAATATCTTTGTCCCACTCTAAAGTATTGATATTATAGAGTAATGTTCTGGATGCATTGGAATAATCCGTCACATGGACAGCACCCTTTGTCATTTTCCAAATAAGCCAGGTTTCCACTGTTCCGAAAAGCAGATCGCCCTTTTCCGCCTTCTCTCTGGCTCCTTTCACATGGTCCAAAATCCACTTTACCTTTGTCCCGGAAAAATAGGCATCAATAATCAGTCCCGTTTTCTTCCGGAAAATATCGGTCAGCCCTTTCTCTTTCAGAGAATCACAATATTCTGAAGTTCTCCTGCACTGCCATACAATGGCATGATAGACCGGCTCTCCTGTATTTTTATCCCAGACGATTGCAGTTTCCCTCTGATTGGTAATGCCGATAGCCGCGATATCTTCTGCCTCTGCGCCAACCTTCTGCATAGCCTCTACAGCCACTCCCAGCTGATTGGACCAGATTTCGTTTGCGTCGTGCTCCACCCAGCCCGGCTTTGGGAAATACTGGGTAAACTCCTTCTGGGCAAAGCTTACGATTTCCCCTTTTTTGTTAAACAGAATACAGCGGTTGCTTGTGGTTCCCGCATCCAATGCCATTACATATTTTGCCATATCTTTCTACCTCCTGCCAGATAAAAAAGCTGTCCAGAAAAAAAGGATTTCCTTTTATATCTGACAGCTTCTCTCTTGCTCTTTTCTGCCTTACTTATTGCTTTTGCATAATATCTATTGCTATTTTAACGCGATTTCATAAAAATTTCAATAAAAGAAAAAGGGTTTTCCAATCTTTTCACACTCTTTCGGCGCTGCTGCATATACTAAACCAATGAAAAAAGTCCGAGGTTTTCCTATGTATTTACCTCCCCTGAAAACAGCACAGACCCAGCAGACCGACGAAGGCAAGCTTCGCCTCTATGTAATATCCGCTGTAAAAAATCAGCCTGTCGAGGACGCTACCGTTACCATTTCCTACTCCGGAGAGCCGGATTCCATCATTGAAGAATTAAAAACAGATGCAAGCGGTATGATTCCAGAAATCACACTGCCAGCGCCGCCTCTGGAATACAGCATGACTCCTTCGGAGTATCAGCCCTATGCGGAATATACCTTCCGCATATCCAGAGAAGGCTTTGAAGATTTGGACATCTCCGGTGCGGAAATCCTGCCGGACACCACCGCCATTCAAAGAGCCGTCATGAATCCCTCTACGCCTCAAAATACCTTTGAGGACATTGTCATTCCCGCACATACTCTCTACGGGGAATACCCGCCCAAAATCCCGGAAGACGAAATCAAACCCATGGATACCTCCGGAGAAATCGTCTTAAGCCGGGTAGTCATTCCTGAATATGTGGTGGTTCACGATGGAGTCCCTACCAATCCCTCCGCCAAAGATTATTATGTGCGCTACCGGGATTATATCAAGAATGTAGCCAGCAGTGAAATCTACGCCACCTGGCCCGCAGACACTATCCGAGCCAATGTTCTGGCAATCATGTCATTTACATTGAATCGTGTATATACGGAATGGTACCGGAACAAAGGCTATGATTTCACTATCACTTCGTCCACTTCCTACGATCACAAATGGATATACGGACGCAATATTTTTGAAAGCATTTCCCAAATCGTAGACGAACTTTTCGACAACTATCTATCTCGCCCTGGAGTTCGGCAGCCCATTCTCACCCAATACTGTGACGGACAGCGGGTCCAGTGTCCAAACTGGATGACACAATGGGGTTCAAAATATTTGGGTGACCAGGGTTACTCTGCTATTGAGATTCTGCGAAATTTCTACGGTGACAGCATTTACATCAATACCGCAGAAGAAATTTCCGGTATTCCTGCTTCCTGGCCAGGACAGCCGCTGGACATTGGCTCCTCCGGCAACAAAGTACGCCAGATACAGGAACAGTTAAATGCCATCAGCAAATCTTACCCTGCCCTTCCTTCCATAGCAGCTGACGGCATTTATGGAGAGGCCACACAGAATGCGGTTCGTAAATTTCAAAAGGTCTTCGGACTTCCCGCGACCGGTGTGGTGGATTATCCCACCTGGTACGAAATTCAGGAAATTTATGTAGGCGTCACCAGAATCGCTGAACTGGTTTAAAAATCAACCAGAAAAGCCCAAAACAGGCATACAGAAATCTTATTCCCTAAAAAGGTCAGCAAATCTTTCTGTATGCCTGTTTAAACTTTCTTCCCATTTTTTACTGCCGTTTTCCTTCCAACAGCAGAACTGCTGCCAACGACGTTACAGCACCTACTATCTTCGCTGCCAGCATAGCTCCCACCATATCCGGTTCCACACTTAAAGTAAATCCCGCATGAGCTGCCAGGGCAGAGGCAGCGCTGACGGCAAAAGCCGTATTTGCCACTTTTCCCAGCGAATCCATGTCCTTCATGGAAGTAAGCTGTGGAATGGGACTGACCATACCAATCATCAACCCGGACACGCTAGTCTCATTGAGCCCAAAACGGTGTCCCAGCTTTCGGAACGGTTTCCGCATAAGACGTCTTAAAAATTCGGCCAGAGGAAGACTTCCCAGCATAGTAATACCAATAGAAGCTACTACGACCAGCGCATCTTCGATGGGAGCCAGCCCCGGTATCAAGTTCCGCTTCAGGAAATAAGACAACGCTCCTAAAAGCAGCCCCAGAGTAATCAGAAGCTTCATGCCTCTGGCAAACACCCGAAACCCTTTCGTCATGGCTTTCGGTGCGTATTTCAGACCCAGACCCAAAAGCAGAGACAGGACAAACACAGGCATGCTCTGCCAGATAACCGCCCCAAAGGAAAGCCCGCACAGCAGTCCTCCTGTCAAAAGCCCAACAGGAAGCGCCGCCAGTCCGGTCAGAATCCCCTTTGCAAAGGCACCTCTGTCTTCTTCCTCCACGATTTCCATACCTACCGGAATGGTAAACACCAACGTACATCCAAAGGTAGAAGCAATCAGAACCCCTGCATAGCTTCCCACCTGGGGATTATTGGCCAGCTCTTTTGCCAGCTGGTAACCGCCCATATCAATAGCCAGAATACCGCCCAGCACCGAGGGATCAGCACCTGTAAGGGTAAAAATGGGAACCACAAAAGCGCGGAATGCCTGAGAAATAAGAGGTATCAGACATAACATACCCACCATGGAAAGGGCTGTGGGTCCCATAAGCATAAAGCCCTCTTCCAGGCATTTTCCATAGCCCCTCTTATTTCCCGAAAGCTGATCGATTCCTCCCAGAAGCACACCTGCCGCCAATAAATACATCAAAATCTCATTCATACCCGCACCTGCTTACAATCTTCTGAAATCGTTAAACATCACAAAAACCATAAGCAGCATGAGCAATACAAATCCGGCAAAATGCACCATGCCTTCCACATTAGGATTCAGCCTCTTTCTCCGCACAGCCTCAACAAGCAGAAAAACCAGTCTTCCTCCATCCAGAGCCGGAATAGGCAGCAGGTTCATCACACCCAGGTTTGCGGACAGTAAAATAGCCCAGTACAACATCTGCATGGATACCATAACAGCCCCTTCCGTCTTCGCTGCCTCATAGGAATCGCCCATAACATCAATGATACCCACAGGCCCAGAAAGGTCATTGACAGAAAACTGTCCTTTAATAAGCATAGCCAAACTCTCTACGGTAGTGGAAATCCAGTACCGCACTTCTGTAGCGCTGTAGCGGATAACTCCCAGGAAATTCGTCTTTTCCCGGTAAACATTGTAAATAAATCCGGAATCTATCTGTTTCGTCATCTGAGGCTTTGCGGAAATTGTTTCCAGCTTTCCGTTTCTCTCAATTCCCAGCTTTACTTCCGAACCGTCCAAAGGGTGCTCCTTTAAATAGGCCTGCAGCTGGGTACTGTCCTTGATTTCCACGCCGTTAATTTCCCGGATAATGTCTCCGGCCTGTACACCTGCTTTCTGCATGGAACTATTTAACACCACCTGCAGAATCTCCGGTTCCCCTTCTGACACATAATGAAATCCCAGCATATACTTACTTTCACTGTTGGCCTGGAAGGTAATATCCTGCTTCTTCCCGTCCCGTTTATAGGTCAGGGAAATAGTTTCATCCTGCAGTCCATGAAGCGTCATATAAGAATCCAAATCTCTGCCGATAACAATATTCTTTCCCTGAAATTCTGTAATGACATCGCCTTCTCTTAAACCTGCTTCCCAGGCCGGAGAACCCTCCGTTACCTGCAGCACCTTCGGCGGGTCATAGCCCATAACACTGGTAATAATCATGGCAAAAATAAAGGCCAGAATAAAGTTAAATACCGGCCCCGCTGCCACAACGGAAATCCTTGCCCACACAGAGGCATTATTAAAAGAGCCCTCACTGGTATCGTCATCATCTTCCCCGGCCATCATACAGGAGCCGCCAATGGGAAACAGCTTGAGAGAATACCGGGTACCGCCCCTCTCTGTTGACAAAAGCCGGGGGCCCATGCCCAGAGAGAATTCAATCACCGTAATGCCATTTTTCTTCGCCAGCAGAAAATGTCCCAGTTCATGAAAAAGAACAATCACGGAAAATACAATCGCTGCAATTAAAATTTTCAACCTACCACCTGCTTTCAATTCTGTCGTATACGTCTTGTTCAATATTCAGTATGTCTTCTACGGCAGGATTGGATATGACCTCATGCCTTCCCATAGCTTCCTCAATAATCGTATAAATATCCAGAAAACGAATTTTTCTCTGTAAAAACAAGGCAACCGCCTTTTCATTTGCCGCATTGAATACCGTAGGCATAGAACCGCCTCTTCTGGAAGCCTCCATAGCCAGAGGCAGACCTTTAAACGTCTCCATATCCGGATTTTCAAAGGTTATAGATCCCAGTGCGGCAAAATCCAGCCGCTCTCCGTCCAGATACCTGCGTTCCCCCCCGTACAGGGCATACTGTATGGGCAGCCGCATATCAGGAGTTCCAATCTGGGCCATAATACCGCCGTCTGTAAACTGTACCATAGAGTGAATCACACTCTGAGGCTGCACCACTACCTGAATCCGGTCTAAATCCACGTCAAAAAGCCATTTCGCCTCCATGACCTCCAAACCTTTATTCACTAAAGTGGCGGAATCGATGGTAATCTTCTGTCCCATGGCCCAGTTGGGGTGTTTCAAAGCGTCTTCCACCCGTATCTGCTCCAGTTCTTCTCTCTTCCTTCCCCGGAAGGGTCCGCCGGAAGCAGTAATAAGCAGCTTGTCAATGGTTCTTTCCCTTTCTCCGTTCAGGCACTGGAAAATGGCGCTGTGCTCACTGTCCACAGGGAGAATGTTTACCCCGTATTTCCCGGCCAGAGGCATAATCAGGTGTCCTGCCGTTACCAGCGTCTCTTTATTGGCCAGAGCAATATCCTTTCCGGCTTTAATGGCTTCCATGGTTGGTCGGATTCCAATCATACCCACAATAGCTGTAACCAGAATCTCCGATTCCTCCATAGACGCCAACTCCAACAAACCGTCCATGCCTCCCACTATTCTGCAGTTCGTATCCTTTACCTTTTCCCGCAGTTCTTTTGCTTTTTCTTCATTTCCCACCGCCGCCAGTTTCGGATGAAATCTGCGAATCTGTTCTTCCAACATGGAAATATTGCTGCCTGCCGCAAGTCCAACGACCTGCAAATCTTCATTTTTACTCACAATATCCAGCGTCTGTGTTCCGATGGAACCTGTAGAGCCTAAAATTGCAATTTTTTTCATACTAATTTCCTCTTTAAATCAGCACACTCGCCAGGAAATAAATAAACGGGGCAGTGAAAATCACACTGTCGAAGCGGTCCAGAATCCCGCCGTGTCCCGGAATGAGTGTTCCGTAATCCTTGATTTCCTTATTTCTCTTAATAGCCGATGCCGCCAAATCTCCCACCATGGAAATCAGCGCACCCACAGCACAGATAATGGCATACATAAGAGGTGTGTGGCCTTCTGCCGGATTGACTCCTGCAATGGCCAAAGCATACAAAGCACCCAGAAGCGCTGCTCCTACTACACCTCCGATACCGCCTTCCACGGATTTCTTCGGGCTTAATACCGGTGCCATTTTGTGCTTGCCAATGAGCATGCCCACACAGTAAGCACAGGTATCGCTGCCCCAGGAACTTAAGAAAATAAGGCCCACAAGCCAGGCGCCACCTTCCAGATTCCTGGTTTTATAAATGTAGGACAGCATAACCGCCACATAAACCATACCGAAAAGTGCTGTCATAATCTGTTCTGCCCGGTATCTGGGATAATAAAACACATAGACACACATAATCAGCACCAGGGTAAACAGAATCACCATGGTAGAAAAACTCTCTGTTTTTGTCCATAAAAGAGTCAGATAATACAGCACTGTACCGGTATATCCGGCTATTTCCAGGGGACCAAAGCCCTTCTGGTGTACCTCCATAGCCCGGTACAATTCAAAAACCCCAATCAGGGAAATGCCCAGAAGCACCGCAAAAAGCACCGGCCCTCCTGCTGCAATGGACAAAACGGCAATGAGAACCAGAATAATACCGCTTAAAAGTCTTGTCTTAAACATCTTACTCCTCCTTTACGCCGCCATATCTGCGTTCTCTGTGATTGTATTTGTCAATGGCTCTTTCAAATTCCTGTTTATCGAAATCCGGCCACGGCACATCAGTAAAATAAAACTCCGTATAAGCCAGCTGCCACATCAGGAAATTGGAAAGCCGCTCTTCTCCGCTGGTGCGGATTAAAAGGTCGGGATCCGGCAGTCCCCTAGTATCCAGATAGGAAGAAATGGTTTCCTCTGTAATCTGCTCCGGCTGCAGATTTCCTTTCTGCACTTCTTGTGCCATATGCTGCACGGCTCTTTTCATTTCGTCCCGGCTTCCGTAGTTTAAGGCAATCTGAAAGTGAAGTTCATCATACTGGCTGGAATATTCTTCTAATTCCCGTATTTTTTTCTGCAAATCTTCATCAAAGGCTCTGGGGTCTCCGATAACCCGTACCCGCATTTTATTTTCCGCAGAAATCTTAATGCATTTCTTCATATAATTGCGGAACAGCTTCATCAGTCCGTCTACCTCTTCCCTGGAACGCTT
>DXFK01000166.1 GCA_019114495.1 Candidatus Blautia stercoravium | reverse complement strand
TACAAATACATACTTTACCATGGTGATTTCCTCCGTTCTCCTTTCCTTTTTCTTTGCTGAAAAAATAAAAAAGGCGTCAGAATCCCCGTATTAAAAGAAATTCTGACGCCTTTGTCATACTCATTTTTCACTTGCTGTCTACTATAAACGATTTTTCCCGGTTTGTAAATCCCTGAATTTAAAAAATTGTTTCTGATTTATGCTTTCGCTGCAAATTTCTCTATGCTCTGTCGAAATTCCCCGTTCTCCCCGTGGCAGTTTACAGTCAGTAAATGTTCCAGTCCCAGAGCAAAAATTCCCATAATGGATTTTCCGTCCACCACAGCCCTTCCATAAGAAATATCCACGTCAAACTCGCATTTTCTGGCAGCCCTTACAAATTCTCTCACTTCTTCAGCCGTCGTCAGGCGGATTTTCATTTCTTCCATGATCCAAATCTCCTTTTCCAGAGCCTTTTTGCAGACGTTCTGTTATTATTTTAACCTATGCAGAACCTGCATTTTTGATGTATTTCCCACTCTCTTTTCAGTATGCCCCTGCTGCCGTCATCTATACAGGCTCTTTCCATTTTTTTCAAAAAACATATTGACAAGCTGATTTTTTTGAGTATACTACAGAACATAAAGCAAAGGCGCTTTGGATAAATTCCAAGGCGTCTTTTTCTGTTTTATGCAAAATGAAAGGAGACACCACTATGAAGAAAGATATTCCCGCTTTATACGGAAGCCTGGTATTTAACGACAAGGTTATGAGGAACAAACTTCCCAAAGATGTTTACAAGGCACTGAGAAAAACCATTGAAAACGGAACCCATCTGGAACTGGACGTAGCAAATGCCGTAGCGGTTGCCATGAAGGAATGGGCTGTGGAACAGGGGGCTACCCATTATACCCACTGGTTTCAGCCCATGACCGGATTCACAGCCGAAAAACATGACAGCTTCATTACTCCTTCCGGGGACGGAGAAGTGATTATGGACTTTTCCGGCAAGGAACTGGTAAAAGGAGAACCGGATGCCTCCAGCTTTCCTTCCGGCGGACTTCGCGCCACCTTTGAAGCCAGAGGCTACACCGCATGGGACCCCACCTCTCCTGCGTTTATTAAGGATGGAACTCTGTATATCCCCACGGCTTTCTGTTCCTACGGCGGAGAAGCCCTGGATAAGAAAACACCTCTTCTCCGCTCTATGGAAGCCCTCAGCCGGGAAGCGGTAAAAATTCTTCACACACTGGGAAATACAGATGTCACCAGTGTTTCCACCACCATCGGACCGGAGCAGGAATACTTTCTGATAGATAAGGAACTGTACCGCCAGAGACGCGACCTGCAGTTCTGCGGCAGAACCCTAATAGGCGCACCGGCTCCCCGGGGACAGGAGCTGGAAGACCATTACTTCGGCGCCTTAAAGCCCAGAGTGGCAGCTTATATGCATGATTTAGACGAAGAACTGTGGAAGCTGGGTATTCCGGCCAAGACCAAACACAACGAGGTTGCCCCGGCCCAGCACGAACTGGCACCCATCTTCTCCACGGCCAACGTAGCTGTGGACTACAACCAGCTTACCATGGAAGTTATGAAAAACACAGCGGACAAACACGATATGGTATGTCTGCTCCACGAAAAGCCCTTTGAAGGCATTAACGGCAGCGGCAAGCACAACAACTGGTCCATGACTACCAATCAGGGGGACAATCTTTTAGAGCCAGGCAAAACCCCTGGGCAGAACATTCAGTTCCTGGTATTCCTCATGGCTATTATCAAAGCCGTAGATGAGTATGCTGATATGATGCGTGTATCTGCTGCCAGCGCCGGAAATGACCACCGTCTGGGGGGAAACGAAGCGCCGCCTGCCATTGTATCCATTTTTCTTGGAGATGAACTGACCGCTGTCTTAAAATCCATTGAAGAAGATACTTATTTCGGCAAACAGCAGAGAGTGGCTCTGGAAACAGGCGCTCATGTACTGCCTCACTTTTTCAAGGATACCACAGACCGGAACCGAACTTCACCTTTTGCGTTTACAGGCAACAAATTTGAGTTCCGTATGCTGGGTTCGTCTGCTTCTGTATCCACACCGAATATTGTACTGAACACCGCTGTTGCAGAAGCTCTGGCCCAGTTCAACGAAGAATTAAAAGGCACGGTGCCGGAAGATATGGAGCATGCTGTACATGAACTGATTAAACGTGCCATCAAAAAGCACAAAAAAGTCATTTTTAACGGAAACGGCTACACCGAAGAATGGGTGGAAGAAGCGAAACAACGGGGACTTTACAATCTGGTTTCCACACCGGACTGCCTTCCTGCCTTTATTGAAGAAAAAAATATCCGGCTCTTTACAGAGCACAAAATCTTTACCCGTGAAGAAATTTTCTCCAGATATGAAATTCTGTTAGAAAACTATGTGAAAACGGTAGAAATCGAAGCCAAGACTTTAAAAGAAATGCTGACCAAAGATTTCCTGCCTGCTCTTTCCGACTATGCAGCCCAGGAAGCAGACAAGGCTATGGCTGTGAAAAACTTTGTACCGGAAGCTTCCACTGCAGAAGCCGCCGCACTGGTTGGCGAACTGACTTCTGCTTATGAAAGCATTTCCTCCGGTGTGAAAGCTCTGGATAAGGAAATTCAGACTGTCTCCGGCTTCGCTTCCATGCAAGCGGCCGCGGACTACTGCCGCAGCACTCTCCTGGTATCCATGAACAAGCTCCGTCAGACAGCAGACACCGCAGAAACCAAAATCCCGGATGAAAATCTGCCTTATCCGACTTATGACGCACTTTTGTTCTCTATCTAAATAAGATTTAAGATTCAAACAGCGGGGTGGAGTAATATCTGTCTCCGCTGTCCGGCAGAAGCGCCACAATGGTTTTTCCTTCATTTTCCGGACGCTTTGCCAGTTCAATAGCTGTGTGCAGAGCAGCTCCGGAGGAAATACCTACCAGAATTCCTTCCTTGTGTGCAAAGAATTTTGCTGCTGCAAAAGAATCTTCCGCAGTAGCGGTTATCACTTCATCGTAAATCTTTGTATTTAATACCTGAGGTACGAATCCCGCGCCGATTCCCTGAATTTTGTGAGGACCTGAGGTTCCTTTGGAAAGCACCGGTGAATCAGACGGCTCTACAGCCACAATCTTCACTTCCGGTTTCTTTTCTTTCAGATATTCGCCTACACCTGTTACGGTTCCGCCGGTTCCCACACCTGCTACGAAAATATCCACTTCTCCCTCTGTGTCGTTCCAGATTTCCGGACCTGTAGTGGCAATGTGCGCTGCCGGATTTGCCGGATTGTCAAACTGTCCTGTAAGGAAGCTGCCCGGAATTTCCTGATTTAATTCCTTCGCTTTGGCAATAGCGCCTGTCATGCCTTTGGTTCCTTCTGTCAGTACAATCTCTGCCCCGTATGCTTTCAGAATATTTCTTCTCTCCACGCTCATGGTTTCCGGCATGGTAAGAATCAGCTTATAGCCTTTAGATGCAGCGAGAGAGGCCAGACCAATACCTGTGTTTCCGGAAGTCGGTTCAATAATGGTTGCCCCCGGTTTCAAAAGTCCTTTGGCTTCTGCATCTTCTATCATATTTTTCGCAATTCTGTCCTTTACGCTTCCTGCCGGATTCAGATATTCCAGCTTCACCAAAACGGTTGCTTTCAATCCCTCTTCCTTTTCAATGTTGGTCACTTCCAGAAGCGGAGTTCTGCCAATTAATTCCTGTACACCTTTATAAATCTTCTTTGCCATAACTGATTCCTCCTATATTGTGTTGTTTTATATTCCTATTAACTTAGTAGGAATTATATGTTATTCAATGGGATTTGTCAAGAGATTTTTTAAAAAAAGCGGCCCCGCAAGCTTTTACACCAACGGGACCGCTTTCCTCATGTCAAATGTATGCAATTTTGTTGTTATTATCCTTCAATGGAAATGTATTTGTTGTCTTCCACCTGTTTTTTCACTTCTTTCGGAACAGTGAGTCTCAGGATACCGTCTTCAAATTTCGCATGAATATCTTCCTGATGTACCTGGTCTCCTACATAAAAGCTTCTGCTCATAGCGCCTGCATAACGTTCTCTGCGAATATAGTTTCCTTGCTTATCCTGTTTGTCCTTATCCAGACCTTTTGCTGCACTGATGGTCAGATAGCCGTTTTCCAGCTTAGCAGAAACTTCATCTTTCTTAAATCCCGGCAGGTCGATATCCAGTTCATAAGTCCCTTCTGTCTCCCTGACGTCTGTCTTCATCATGTTCTTTTCATTCTTGCCGTACAGCGGGTTCTTTCTTCCGAAAAACTCTCTCTCAAACGGGAAATTCATAAAATCATCAAATAAACTTTCTCCAAAAATACTAGGCATCATCATAAGTCATATCTCCTTTCCAATGACATACAAATTTATTTTAGCACTTTGGGAAATCCAAAGTGTCGATTTCGGAACTCTGAGACTCGGTACCTTTTTGCTTCCTCTTGGTATCTCCTCTCTTGTTCTATCTGTAATATAACACTTATAAATAGTGTTGTCAACAGTTTATTTTAATTTTTTTGAAAATTCTTAAGGTGTAAATGCCATTATTATTATGGGAAGTTTGAGTTAGAGAAATTAACGAAAGAAAAATCGGCTGCAGAAGGTCTTATATGTAAAATAAAGAACGCAAAAAGGAAGAGTTGAGCCAATCTTTTAACGATTTGCCTCAACTCTTCCTTTTCAATTTTTATTTTTCACCACGACGACGAGCCAGTTCTGCCACGTTTTCCTCTACGCGTTTCTTGCTCAGAGGATAGAGGAAAAACAGAACCAGAGCCACTGCTGTCAGACCAATAATCGGTACAATACAGGAAATCTTAAAGATTCCTTCTGTAACAGACGGTTCAAACGCTGTTGCATTGGTATATCCTACTAATGAAAGAAGACTACCAACCATACCGGAAGAAAAGGCCTGTCCCAGCTTTCTCGCAAAAGAGTAAACTGAATAAATTGTCCCATCTTCACGAACACCATTCTTTACTTCAGAATCATCAATAACGTCTGTAATCATTGCCCAGATAACCGTGTTAAAGAATCCAAGTCCAATAAAGGCCAGTACATAAAACAGTACATAAACCCATACATTGTCCGGATGTACAATCAGACAAACTAAATAGCAGGCTGCTCCGAAGATGCAGGATACTGTAGATAATTCTTTCTTACCAAACTTTGCTGCCAGCTTACTCGCCAACGGAGCGCAGATAATCAGAATTGCTACACTACTCAGCAGTGATACAGCGGACTGTGCCTGCGTACTTCTGTAAACATTAGGGAATACATAAGCAGACATTCCCTGCATGCCAAGCATAGCCAGGAGAAGCAAAATCGCTGCTGCAATAATTCCCACAAGAGAACGGTTTGTAATCAGACTCTTTCCAAGAGAGCCTAAATCCAGTTTCTGTTTATTTGCCTCAACCGGAACACGCTCGCGAACCAGGCTAAAGCAAAGAATATAGCAGATAAATGCACATACAGAGAACACACCTGCAATAATTGTCATACGGCTTCCGGAAAGAACTGGGTTGCCATCTACAGTTACATAAGCGATCAACGGTGTACCTGTACCAATCACAAGGCTGGCCAGAGTTGCACCTACAGAACGCCATGTAGATAAAGATGCTCTGTCTATTGGGTCTGCAGAAATTGCAGAAGCCATAGAACCATAAGGAATATTAATGGATGTATAGAATACAGAACCCCATAACAGGTAAGTAACAATCATATACGCAACCTTAAGTCCATAGGACATATCCGCAAGTCCTGACTGATACATCAGGAAACTGGCAATCGCCACAGGACCGCACATACGCTTAATCCACGGACGGAATTTACCGTCTTTTGTAGGTCTGGAACGGTCTACAATCTGTCCCATAGCAACATCTGAAAACGCATCTACAAAACGCGCTGCCATCATGAGCATACCCACAACTCCTGCGGATAAGCCCATAATGTCTGTATAAAATTTCATCATAAACATTGATGATAATAAGAAGGTGAAGTCGTTACCAAAATCACCAAACATATAACCCAGTCTGTCCTTCATTCCGAATGCCGGAACGGACGAAGTATTTGTTCTTGCCATGCTTTTTTCTCCTTTTCCTGTTTTTAACTGCAAGTTTTAGTTCTTCTTAATCTGAATCAGTTTTGCATTTACACTTTCCACAAAACCTTCCGGAGCCAAATCACCAGCCATTTCGCCGATTCTTTCCAGTGTCATGCCTTTCATCATATCCCACATGCCTTCTCCTGGAGCAACCACCATATTCATAGTCAGTTTTACGGCTTTTGCTGCAATTTCTATAGCTTCCGGGCATTTTGCCAGTTCTTCCATCGTATCTTTAATGCTGTACATGCCTTCCGGGAATTCCATCGGCGCTTTTAAGTCCAGGTCGCCCACTGTGCTGAACCAGTTCGCAACACCTTCTGCACGTTCATTTACTTCCGGCAGAACATAAATTTCCGGCTCTTTCTCTACTTTTTCCAGAGTCATGGTGTCTTTCAAGTCACCAGCCTGTGCAGTAATGATGTTAAATCCGTCTTTTAATGCTACTGTGAAGACAAATACTTTCTCTGCTGTCAGCTCTTCCACTTTTTCACCGTTTAAGAACAGTGTTACAGAAGGCTGGTTGGAATATACACGGATTTCTGTTGTTTCGCCTGCGCGCTGTGCATAACGTTTTCCGCAAAGGTGAACCATAGGCTCTTTATTCCAATATGCTTTGTAAATGTAGTAGCTGTCTTTCTTAATCTTTCTGTCCATGGTCATAAGACCTTTGTTATTTCTTCCTGCTACACCGCCCTCATTACGAGCTGCACAGCCAAAGTCAAACATATTCCATACATGGCTTGACCAAATCCATGGACGCTCATCCAGCACTTTAGCCATGTGTTCATGATACAATGCCTGATATTCTTCACTGTAATCCTTGCATGCAGGATTTGGACCGTGGTATGTGATAATACCTTCACAGCCGTATTCAGAAACACCAAGACAGATGTCCGGATGAATCTTGTGGAAGTTGTCCAGCCACGGGCCGTTGTCTTCCATTTTTCCGCCGTACCATCCGAAGTAGTGGTTGTAACTTTCTGTATCTGTAATGTAGTGCATTGGTCCTTCGATCGGTGTCATAGATACATGCGCAATGGTTGTCAGACGGCTTGGGTCAAGTTCTTTTGCCAGAGCGTTCAGTTCTTTATGATTTTCCACTAACTGTTCGGAGATACCGCCGATGAGGATTTCGTTGGAAATTCCCCAGAAACAGATAGATGGATGATTGTAGTTCTGGATAATCAGTTCTTTTAACTGGCTGATACAGTTTTTGTGAGCTTCCGGGTCTTTGTTCATCACACTGATAAACGGAATTTCAGCCCATACTACAAATCCCATTTCATCGCAGGCATCGTAGAAATCCTGTGAATGCTGGTAATGAGCCAGACGAATGGTATTTGCGCCCAGTTCTTTAATGATTTTTGCGTCTTCAAAGTGGTCTTCTCTTGTCAGAGCATTTCCTTTATATAACTGATCCTGATGACGGCTTACACCACGAAGCGGTGTTTCCACGCCATTGATGATAAATCCTTTGTTCGGATCGCAGGAGAAGCTGCGGACACCCACGCGTGCAGAGATTTCATCGTAAGTTTCGTTTCTTCTTTCCAGTCTTGCTGTTACTGTGTAAAGATAAGGCGTATCAATATCCCATTTCTTCACATCCGGAACGTATACTGTTACTGCTGTGCTGTCTGCCGGACGGCATGCGCTTGCAACTTCTTTTCCTTCTGCGTCACAGATAGAATATAATACAGTAAAGTTTTCATCCGCTTCTTTTACAAAAGAAACAATATCGAATGTTGCACCGCCGCAGTCACATGGCTTTGGTGTGACCTGAATTCCAGGACCTCCGTAATATTCCAAATCAAAGTGTGCGTCCGGTACGCTGATAAGGTTTACACCTCTGTACAGACCGCCGTAGAATGTAAAGTCTGCGGACTGTGGATATACGCTTTCTTTTCTTTCATTGCTGCAGGCTACAACCAGAAGGTTTTCTCCCTCTTCTTTGCACACCTCTGTAATGTCTGCACGGAAAGTTGAGTATCCACCTTCGTGATATACCACTTCTTTTCCGTTTACATAAACAGTTGCCTGCTGTCCTGCTGCCAGAAATTCCACAAATACTTTTCCGCCGCCCAATGGCTGTTTCGGAGTTGTAAATGTCTTTGCATACCAGTATCTGCCTTTATCGTAACCACCGTTTCCGTCATGTCCGTCAATGGCATTCCAGGTATGAGGCAGGCTGATGTTCTGCCAATCTGTAGGCATAACTTCTGGAAGTCCGGCATCCTGCTGAACAAAAGCCCAGTCATTGTTTAAATTAATCACTCTACGCATAGCTTTATCTCCTTTTCCTTGTGTTCTTTGGATATTTTGGTAGATTTATTTTAGGCCGTTTTGTATAATATTATATGTAATTTTATGCGAAAATAATAGTGATGATTTTTATGGTTTTTTGCACGATTTTCAGATTGCAAGGGGAATACTTATGAAATATGACGAATTAATCAATTTGACACAGAATATCTTACAGACAAACTACCTGTCCGTATACCGTCTGAATCTGTTTGACGAAACTTTTGAGCATATTGACATGGGTCTGCGCAGCAATATTCTGAATTTAAAAGACGCCTCTGACTCTTTTCGAGAGCTTTTTCAAAGGGCTCAGCCCGGTAAGATTTATTTTAATACGGACATTTTCCGCTGCACCTTTGTTTATCTGCTTCTTCCGGATAAAAAAACTATTTTCTACTGCGGCCCTGTTTTATTTGAAAAGATTCAAGGAGAGCGTTTTAACGAAATTTTTGCCTCTGTTTCTCTTCCAGAAGAACTGAGAGAACCTTTGCAGCACTACTATCAGCGCCTTCCCTTCCAGGCGTCTTACACCATGTTTGAAAGTCTGTTTTTGGAGCTTGGGAAAGCTATGTATAAAGAGAAATGTGAAGTGATCTATTCCAATGCAGACTTTTTCGACCACTGGGACAACACCTACAAGAATTATATCCGCAATACCGAACATCCTTTTTCTAATATCGACGTCATTGAAGACCGCTACGAATCCGAAAATATGCTGATGAGCGCAGTCTCCTCCGGACGGGAAAGCCGGGCTCTGGAAATCACTTCCCGCTTCGGAACCATTTACCTTCCCCAGCGCACCTCCAACAGCTTAAGAGAGGCGAAGGATTATACCATTACCATGAACACGCTTCTGCGCAAAGCTGCGGAACATGCCGGTGTACACCCTGTCCACATTGATGCGTATTCCAACCATAATGTTTCCACACTGGAAAAACTGACGTCCGTGGAGCAGGTCTTCGAGCACCAACGAAAAATCGTACTGGGATACTGTCAAATTGTAAAGGAACACCAGCACAAAGTACACTCCCCTCTGCTGAAGAAGGTTTTGGCTTATGTGGAAACCGACCTGAGCGCCGACTTGACACTGAAAACCCTGTCCGAGCACCTGGGCGTCAACGCCAGTTATCTATCCACCCTCTTTTCCAAAGAAATGGGGATTTCTCTCACGGATTATGTGACAAATCTGAGGATTTCACATGCCAAAACCCTGCTGGCCAAAACAGACGTTCCTATTAAATCCATTGCGGAAAGATGTGGTATTGCGGACATTCACTACTTTACCCGTCTGTTTAAGCGTACCTGCGGCATGACACCCAATGCCTACCGGAAATCGCCTGACCAGACCGCCTCTGACGAATAAGCTTCAAACTGCTGCTATAAGGCTGCCGTATGAAATATGTATTAATGAAATTTCATGTGGCAGCCTCTTTTTTTCTATAAATCCAATTTCAAATCATTTTCTCCAATCCAGCCTTTCTTTCTGAAAGGTATGGCAATGACACAAGTCAGCACTGCAGGCAGTACAAAACAGATAAGAATCATGCCAATCCAGTCCATGGGTGTAATAGCCGCTTTGGCACCGTTTGCCACATCCTGTACCCAGCCTGTATACACGCCTATCTGTCCCACAAATCCACAGGTTCCCATACCGGATGCAACTGCTGCTCCGTTCATTTCCATATGAAACAGGCAGGTGGCAATAGGTCCGGTAATGGCTGAAGCCAGAGTCGGTGGAATCCAGATTTTCGGATTTCGCACAATATTACCCATCTGCAGCATGGAAGTTCCGATCCCCTGGGCAAAAAGACCGCCCCATCGATTTTCCTTAAAGCTCATCGCTGCAAATCCCACCATCTGGGCGCAGCAGCCAGCCACTGCCGCTCCGCCGGCCAGACCGGTAAGCGAAAGAGCGGCGCAGATTGCCGCGCTGCTGATAGGAAGTGTCAGCGCAACCCCTACTATCACGGAAACCAGAATCCCCATAAAGAACGGCTGCAGTTCTGTTGCCCACATAATGGCATTTCCTACGCTGCTGGCTGCACAGCCGATAGTAGGCGCCCACCAAAGAGACAACAGTACCCCCACAGCAATAGACACAAAAGGCGTTACAATAATATCTATTTTTGTCTCCTTGGAAACCAGCTTGCCCGCTTCCGCCGCAAAAATAGTTACAACCAGAACTGCCAGCGGTCCTCCTGCACCGCCCAGTTCATTGGCAGCCATACCTACGGCTGTCAGAGAAAACAGCACCAGAGGCGGACACTGCAGTGCATAACCTATGGAAATAGCCATAGCTGCGCCTGTGGCTCCTTTGGCATAAGTTCCCACGGTTACCAGAATATCAATACCTAACTGCTCCCCCAGGGTACTGATAATCGTTCCGATAAGCAGAGAGGCAAATAACCCCTGCGCCATGGCGCTTAAAGCGTCAATGCCATACCGTTTGGCAGAAAAAATGATATTTTTTCTTCTCAAAAATTCTTTCATGAATGGATTCTCCTTCCTTTTGACGTTTTTTTAGCCACACTGTCTTGTTTGGTGTCTTGTCAGTTGGATTCTATTATCCATATTTTTTTAGAGTTCGTCAAGTAGGAAAATAGCCTTCGTTTGGCAAGTTTTATTGTTATCAGAATTTCACCTGATTCTATATTTTATGAAATTTTGATGAACAATTCAAAAAAACCTTGCACATGACGTAACGTCACCCTATATAATAGAGTTATCATAAACCCAGAGACTAAATATGAATAAAGAACAAAGGAGATTTTCACTATGAAAGGTATTATCTTAGCCGGCGGTTCAGGAACCCGCCTTTACCCTCTGACTATGGTAACTTCCAAGCAGTTACTTCCTATTTATGACAAACCAATGATTTATTATCCTCTGTCCGTTCTGATGAATGCGGGAATCCGTGAAATCCTCATCATCTCCACCCCTCAGGATACCCCTCGTTTCCAGGATCTCTTAGGAGACGGCCATCAGTTCGGCGTACAGCTTTCCTATGCCGTACAGCCAAGCCCGGACGGTCTGGCACAGGCCTTTATCATTGGTGAAGAATTTATCGGAAACGATTCTGTTGCCATGGTACTGGGTGACAACATTTTTGCAGGACACGGTCTGAAAAAGCGCTTAAAAGCAGCTGTGGAAAACGCAGAAAGCGGCAGAGGCGCAACCGTATTCGGCTACTATGTGGACGACCCGGAACGTTTCGGTATCGTAGAATTCAACCGGGACGGAAAAGCCATTTCCATCGAAGAAAAACCGGAACATCCAAAGAGCAACTACTGTGTCACCGGACTTTACTTCTACGACAGCAAAGTTGTGGAGTACGCGAAAAACTTAAAGCCAAGCAAGCGCGGCGAACTGGAAATCACAGACTTGAACCGTATTTACCTGGAAGAAGGCTGCTTAAACGTAGAACTTCTGGGACAGGGCTTTACCTGGCTGGATACCGGAACTCACGAAAGCCTTGTAGAAGCTACCAACTTCGTTAAAACTATCGAAGACCACCAGCACCGCAAAATTGCCTGCCTGGAAGAAATCGCCTACTTAAACAACTGGATTACCAAAGACGATGTTCTGAAAGTTTACGAAGTCTTAAAGAAAAACCAGTACGGCCAGTATTTAAAAGACGTTCTGGACGGCAAATATCTGGACAGTCTGCACTAATTTCAGGGCCTGTCCCAAAAGAAAACATATTCTTTCCCCTTTGGGAATAAAATAAAAAGCAAATAAGGAGATTTTTACTATGACTATTATTGTTACCGGCGGCGCCGGATTTATTGGAAGCAACTTTATTTTCCACATGCTGGACAAGTACCCGGACTACAGAATCATCTGTCTGGACTGCTTGACTTATGCAGGTAACTTATCCACTCTTGCACCTGTTATGGACAACCCGAATTTCCGTTTTGTGAAAGAAAGTATCACAGACAGAGAAGCCGTCTACAAATTATTTGAAGAAGAACACCCGGATATGGTGGTAAACTTTGCTGCTGAAAGCCATGTAGACCGTTCCATCGAAAATCCGGAAGTCTTCCTGGATACCAACATCAAAGGAACTGCTGTGCTCATGGACGCCTGCCGCAAATACGGTATTCAGCGTTATCATCAGGTTTCCACTGACGAAGTATACGGCGATTTGCCGCTTGACCGCCCGGACTTATTCTTCACAGAAGAAACCCCTATCCACACCAGCAGCCCTTACAGCTCCTCCAAAGCAGGCGCTGACCTTCTGGTACTGGCTTACCACCGCACCTACGGCTTGCCTGTAACCATCAGCCGCTGCTCTAACAACTACGGACCTTATCATTTCCCGGAAAAACTCATTCCGCTGATGATTGCCAATGCATTAAATGACAAACCCCTTCCTGTATACGGAAAAGGTGAAAATGTCCGTGACTGGCTGTATGTGGAAGACCACTGCAAAGCCATTGACCTGATTATTCACAACGGACGCGTAGGCGAAGTTTACAACATCGGCGGCCACAACGAAATGAAAAACATTGACATTGTCAAAATCATCTGCAAAGAACTGGGCAAACCGGAAAGTCTGATTACTTATGTCACAGACAGAAAAGGCCACGATATGCGTTATGCCATTGACCCGACTAAGATTCATAACGAACTGGGCTGGCTGCCGGAAACCAAGTTCGCAGACGGTATCAAGAAAACCATCCAGTGGTATCTGGACAACAAGGAATGGTGGGAAACTATCATCTCCGGCGAATATCAGAACTATTATGAAAAGATGTACGCAAACCGCTAAACAGGAGGTAGTGTAAATGAAAGTTTTAGTTACAGGTGTTGCAGGCCAACTTGGACATGACGTGATGAACGAACTGGCGAAACGTGGCCATGAAGGTATCGGTTCCGATATCAAGGAAGTTTACAGCGGCATTTCAGACGGAACTGCCGTGGAAACCATGCCTTATGTACAGATGGATATTACAGACCGCGCCTGCGTGGAACGTGTGCTCAAAGAAACAGCGCCGGATGTGGTGGTACACTGTGCTGCCTGGACTGCCGTGGATTTGGCAGAAGATGAAGACAAAAAACCTGTGGTTGAAGCCATCAACGCCACAGGTACAAAGTATATTGCCGACGTGTGCAGGGAACTGAACTGCAAAATGGTTTACATCAGCACGGACTACGTCTTTGACGGACAGGGAACTGAGCCCTGGCTGCCGGACTGTAAGGACTACAAACCTTTAAACGTATACGGAGAAACCAAACTGGCCGGAGAACTGGCTGTTTCCGAAATTCTGGAAAAATATTTCATTGTCCGTATTGCCTGGGTATTCGGCAAAAACGGCAAGAACTTCATCAAAACCATGCTGAATGTAGGAAAGACACATGAACTGCTCACTGTTGTAGATGACCAGATTGGTACCCCAACCTACACCTTTGACCTGGCTGTACTGCTGGCAGACATGATTGAAACGGAAAAATACGGCTACTACCATGCAACCAACGAAGGCGGTTATATCAGTTGGGCAGATTTTGCCAAGGAAATTTTCCGTCAGGCTGCAGAAGCCGGGCATCCGGAATATGAAAAAGTAACCGTAAAACCTGTTACCACAGAAGAATACGGCATTTCCAAGGCGAAACGTCCTTTCAACAGCAGACTGGATAAGAGCAAACTGGCCCAAAACGGCTTCACCCCTCTTCCAACCTGGCAGGACGCTGTAAAACGCTACTTAGCAGAAATTGAATTTTAGGACAATACACAGAAAAGGAGCGGAAACATATGGGACAGATTAAAGTAAGCAAATGCCCTATAGAAGGGCTTTACGTTATCGAACCGGCCGTACACGGAGATTCCAGAGGTTATTTCATGGAAACCTACAACCAGAAAGACATGGAAGAAGCGGGACTGAATATGAAATTCGTACAGGACAACCAGTCCTGCTCTACCAAAGGTGTGCTGCGCGGTCTGCACTTCCAGAAAGAATTTCCACAAGGAAAACTGGTTCGCGTTATCAAGGGAACTGTTTTTGATGTGGCTGTAGACCTGAGAAGCGGCAGTGAAACTTACGGAAAATGGTTCGGCATCGAATTATCCGAAGAAAACAAGAAACAGTTTTACATCTCCGAAGGCTTTGCTCACGGATTTCTGGTCCTCAGCGACGTAGCAGAATTCTGCTACAAAGTGACGGATTTCTATCATCCTGGTGATGAAGGCGGTCTGGCATGGAATGACCCGAAAATCGGCATTACCTGGCCGCAGTTAAAAGGTGAATATCAGGGCACTGCGTCTGCTGAAGGTTATACTCTGGAAGACGGTACAGCTCTGAACTTAAGCGACAAAGACCAGAAATGGGCGCCGCTTAAAGATACTTTTAAATTCTAATTCTATATAGAAATATTAAGTAAAAAGTACCGCACGGACACTCTGAGAATATAAATATTTTCACAGTCGTTCATGCGGTACTTTTCACTTCCAAATAATTCCCAGTTTCACAAAAACCGGATAAAGAAAACTCGCCTCTCTCACTGTACCTTCTTCAATTCTAACAATATTTTTTTACGATTTCTTTCATCCGGTCAAACTGCTGCTCCATCTCATCCACCAGACGGAACTGTGTCCGGGCGCGTACCAGATTGTGCTCCGGATAAGCAGTTTTAAAATAAGTATCTCCTTCCAGATAATCTGTAAGGAAACGCATGCCGCATTCCAACGTCATCAGACGGGCGCCCCATGGAAGGCTGTCCACCTCTTCGGCAGTCAGCACATCTTTCGTTGCCTCCAGATAACCCTTTACATACAGTTCATACAAAGAAATATCAAAATGCACTAAATCCAGATTCTGCTCATCTTCCTCTGCTGTGGCTGCTCCGAAGCGAATAGAATCTCCGAAATCATTGGCAGCCAGACCAGGCATAATAGTATCCAGGTCAATAATGCACAGCCCTTTCCCCGTATCCGCATCAAAAAGAATATTGTTCAGCTTTGTGTCATTGTGGGTGACGCGAAGGGGCAGAATCCCCTCTTCCTGCTGCTGTACCAATACGCCGCAGTCCTGCTCTCTTTCCAGTACAAAGGAAATTTCTCCTCGACAGGTAACAGCTCTATTCTTAATGTCTCTGTGCAAGGCTCTCTGGAAGTTTCCAAACCGTTTTACCGTATTGTGGAAATCCGGAATGGTTTCCTTTAAACTGGAGGCCGGATAATTACCCAACTGTTTCAGGAAATGCCCGAAGCTGTTACCCGATTGATAGAACTGCTCCGGCTCCTCTACCAGCTGATAACACACGGAATTCGGAATGTAATTATAACATCTCCAGGGCTGCCCCTCACTGTCTTCAAAATAAGTACAGCCCGTCTTTGTCTTAATGCAGGACAACGTTTCTCGGTCCGGGTCTCCGCCCTCTTCCCGAATAACATTTCTTAGATACTCTGTCACACCAAAAATATTCTCCATAACTCCTGCCGGGTCTTTAAATACATGATTGTTTACCCTCTGCAGAATATAGGCAAATTCGTCTCCGTCTTTTGTGGGCATATAAACCGCATATGTTTCATTGATATGCCCTTCCCCGAAAGGTTTCACATAGCTGCACTGCAGACCAAATCCAAAAGCATACAGTGCATCTTCCAGATCACGGCTGCTCACGCCGTCAATCTTTCTTCTGGTGGAAAATACCACTTCCCCTGCTTCCACTTTCCTCTTGGAATCGATATTGCAGTTAGCCTTTACCACACTGTTCAGCCCAATGTGGGCACCGCAGCTCACATAGGAATCATGGTCAACCACTGCACCGCTGTTAATCAGCACTCCGTGTTCCACAACCGTATGTGTATTCACCACTGCCCTCTGCATGACAAATGTTCCTTTTCCAATCACTGCGCTTGGGCTTACCACTGCTGACGGATGAATCATAGGCGGAACCTGATAGCCCGCTTCCATAAGTTTTTCTGTCCAGTACAGGCGCATGCCGTTATCTCCAAGAGCTGCCACTGCTGTATCATAGTTTTTCACAAAAGCCCTGTAATCGCAGCACTTTCCCACTACATCTGCTCCCTTCACCGCGTCATCTAAAAACACAGCTTTCTCATATCCCAGGATTCCTGCCATTTCCTGAATCATATGACCGAATCCTCCGGCTCCTAAAATCAATAAACTTTTCATCAGTTCCTCCTTTTGCATCCTTCATAACCAATGCTTTTCAATCTCCTGCAGAACACATTCGTAAAAAGGCAAAATGATGAAATCATTCTGCCTTTTCTATTGGTTCTTGTGTGTTTTATACTTACAGTATAGCGGTTGTTACCCACTTTGACAATGTTTATCTTGCATGATTTTTGCACCACCTAAAACATTTTCTCCACTGTCTCTGTCTAATTTTATTGATATAATTTCCAAAAACGCTTATAATGTACATTAGTTTGAGTAAATTTTATGCCGCCCGGAACTGTCTGTTTATTTTCCGGCAGCAGAATGGAGATTTATATGAAAAAGAAAAGACTTCTTCTGTCTGGTATCCTCTGCATGGCTCTCAGCCTTTGTATCCATACCGGCAGAGTTGACGTAATTGCTGCCGCAACTGATTCTGCAGCCCCTGCTCCTGCCCAAAACACCTCCCAAAATCCTGAGGACACAGCCAATCAGCAGACAGACACACCGGAAGTACCGGAAAGCTATAACTGGGAAATTCAGTCCAACAAGATTTCCGGATGGCCTGAGGGACCAAAGGTTGTGGCAGAAACAGCCATTTTAATGGATGTGGATTCCGGGGAAATCCTTTATGCTAAAGGAATTGACGAAAAGCGCGCCCCTGCCAGCACCACAAAGATTATGACAGCCATGCTGGCACTGGAGAAAGTACCTTTTGACACCCAAATAACCTTTACCGATGAGGTAAACAACATTGAACCGGGAAGTACCCATATCGGTATCAAACCAGGCGAAACCCTGACTATGAAAGACTGTGCCTATGCCATTCTTCTGGCTTCCGCCAACGAGGTTTCTTCCGGAGTTGCAGAATATATCGGCGGTACAGTTCCCAAATTTGTGGACGAAATGAATCAGCGCGCCAAAGAACTTGGCTGTAAAAATACACATTTTGTCAATGCAAACGGCCTGTATGATGAAAATCACTACACCACGGCCAGAGATTTAGCTCTGATTGCACAGGCAGCTTTCCAGAACGAAACCTTCCGTGAAATCATCAAAACACCATATTATATTGTACCGAAAACCAATATTACCAACGAAGAACGGTGGCTGAATAACCATCACAAAATGGTACTGGACGGCCCCCAGCACTACGAGGGCTGCCTGGGCGGCAAAACCGGATACACTGTCAAAGCAGGCAACACACTGGTAACCTATGCAGAGCGAAACGGCACAACCTTATTATGTGTGGTTTTGGCTGATAATGTGTCCCACTACGATGATACCAAAGCAATTTTTGACTACGGCTTTACCAATTTCTGCAAACTGAAACCAGATAACGAAGCCCTGGCTCCTGTAAAAGAGAATACCTTTGGCGCTTATCTGAAAGAAAACGGACTTTTGGATGCCGTGGTAGAAAATTCTGCCATAGATATTCCCACTGACGCCAAAGAATCCCTGACCTATGAGGCCACCCTGGAAGAAAATTCCCTGAAAGTGGATTACTACTATGGGAAAACAACTCTGGGCAGTTCCACCCAGGAAGCTTCCCCGGAAATCCTGCAGGCTGCAGAAACCTTTCAGCTTCAGGAGCGCCAGGCCCGACAGTCTGCCAGTGCAGACAATTTATCCCAAAAAGATACCGACAGCACCGAAAATTCCCAAACCACTGCCTCCCAGGGAAAAGCTGATTCTCTGAACGGCTTTTGGGGTGAAATCGGAAGCAAATTCCACCAGCTCCCCAGTTGGAAATATGCTGCTCTGTTTCTGTTAGTTGCTGCCTTTATTTTCTATATCGTAACCTTAGTTATAAAGATAAAACGCTCTATCCAAAGACGCAAACGCAGAAAACTCCGTAAACAAAGAGAAAGGAAAAGCCAATGAAAGTAACCTATATCAGCCACAGCGGTTTTCTGATTGAAGCAGAAAACTGCCTGTTCCTTTTTGATTATTATGAGGGAAAGATTCCTCCGCTGTCTCAAGAGAAACCGCTTTTTGTCTTTGTTTCTCACTGGCACAGTGACCACTTTAACCCAGAAATCTTTTCTATCCGTCATACAAAAGTACATTATATCCTCTCTCATGACACCAAGAAACACCTGCCTGCAGGTATCTCCCCGAAAAACCTCCGTTTTATGAAACCGGAAGAAACACTGGATTTTACTCTGGGAGACGGGAATGAACATTTTACCGTAGAAACACTGAAATCCACAGACTGCGGCGTAGCTTTTCTGGTTCATTACCGCAGAAAATATATTTACCATGCAGGAGATTTAAACTGGTGGGTATGGCCCGGGGAAACCAAACAGTATAACAGCAACATGACTGCCAACTTCCTGCGCTATACAAAACCCCTGGAAACTCTGGATATATGGGCTGCTTTTCTTCCCCTGGACCCCAGACAGGAAGAGTGGTACAGCAAAGGATTTCTCCATGTTCTTGAGCACGGGCATGTGAAATATGCATTCCCTATGCATTTCTGGAAAGATTATTCCGTTATTTCCAGATTTCTGTCTTCTTCAGAGGGCAGTAAATATCAGAAAACCGTTGTAAACATAGAGCAGGAAGGACAGGAATTTTCCCTGTAACCCTTCCCACTCTCAATTATATTTTAAGGAGGATACTTATTATGAAATTTCAAATGATTCACGAAAACTATAATGTAAGAGACCTGAAAAAATCTATGGCTTTCTACGAAAAGGCTTTGGGACTCACGGAAAAACGCCGCAAAAATGCTGCAGACGGTTCCTTTATCATTGTCTATCTTGGAAATGAAACCACGGATTTTGAACTGGAACTGACCTGGCTGAGAGATTTTGACAGAGCTTACAATCTGGGTGACTGCGAATTCCACCTGGCTTTCCGTGCCGACGATTTTGAGGCTGCACACAAGCTCCACGAAGAAATGGGCTGTATCTGCTTTGAAAATCCGGATATGGGTATCTATTTCATCTCTGACCCGGATGGATACTGGCTGGAAATTCTGCCGTAACCACATAAACTTCTGATTTTTCATACAATCTTCAAAACTCGGGGCTGCCGCCCCGTTTCTTTTTTATCTGTTTTACAAAGGTTTAAACTTCCCTTCATCAAATCTGAAAGAAAAAATGGTATGGTATACTCTAAAGTGTTTTATCAGGAGGAAAAATCATGCCGTCAACCTATGCGCATTTTGTTTTCGGAAAAAAAGTATATAAAAAGCAACCGAAAAAAATTCAAGAACTTATTAAAAAACACCGGGAATTGTATCTCATTGGAATTCACGGACCGGATATTCTCTTTTATTACAAGGCTTTAACCAGCAATTCCGTTAATTCTGTGGGGTTTGGCCTGCATGAAAAACCGTCCATAGACTTCTTTTCCCATGGTCTGGAACTCCTTCAGAAAAAAACTTCTGACCAGGATGCCATGCTGTCCTACCTGCTGGGATTTTTATGCCATTTTGCCCTGGACAGCACCTGCCATGGATACATTGAAAATAAAATTCAGGTATCCGGTATTTCCCACACGGAAATCGAAGTGGAATTCGACCGGATGTTGATGGAAAACGATGGATATGACCCTCTGCGTCACTGTCTCACCAAACACATCCGGCCAAAGATGGAAAATGCAGAAATCATTGCTCCCTTTTTCCCTGAACTCTCTGCCAGACAGATACAAAAATCTCTGAAATCCATGATATCGTACAACCAGTTGCTTCTGGCTCCCCAGGAATGGAAACGCCGACTGATTTATTCTGTGCTGCGTATCTCCGGAAATTATCCGCAAATGCACGGTCTGATTGTCAATAAAGCAGCAAATCCAAAGTGTGCCGACAGTAATCTGCGGCTGGAAAAGCTCATGGATAAGGCAATTTCCCTCTGCCTGAAGCTTACAGAAAATTACCTTTCTGCCATGACAGATAAGAAAAATTTAAGTTCTTATTTTGACAAAACTTTTGGTCCCGGAAAAGACTGGAAATCCATTCCCGTATATTATAACTTCTCGGAATCTCAGTGAATAAGGTTCTACTTGAAAATTTACAATTGAATATCGTGCAAGAAAAGAATTTACGAGAAATGGACATAAACATTGGACATAGGGGGTACTATGCCTTGAAAAATCT
>DXFK01000165.1 GCA_019114495.1 Candidatus Blautia stercoravium | reverse complement strand
CCTCTATAGCAAGAGGTTTCTTTTCTATGGCATAAACTTTTCCCGAAAAGGCCCGCACTGCCATTTCTATAGATACCGAACCGGTTCCTGCACCTATGTCATAGCAGACAGAATCTTCATATAAGCGCAGCTTGGAAAGTGATACAGTACGCACTTCTTCCTTTGTCATGGGAACCTTATCCCGTAAAAATGCACTGTCTGAAATACCATGGGTGGCAGGAAGTTTTTTATAATCCGGATTTTCCACATAGACTACGCTCAGGGTATCTGCTTCATATCCCAGGAAATCCTCCGGTCCTCCCTGGCAGATTTTTTCATCCTCATAGGACAGTCTTTCTCCGGTATACATGCGGACATTTTTCAGCCCGGACGCTATTAGTTTTTCTGCCAGTTCTGCAATCCCATTTGATGTTCCCAGAATGGAAAACACCTTTTCATGGCGGCGGATAAGCTCCACAAGCTCCGTATGTTTTCCATGGGCGCTGGTAAGTACGATATCGTCCCAGGTCTTTTGGATACGGCTCATGAAGTATACCGGAGAAGAAATTCCGCATACAACTTTTACCTGATTTCCCAATTCCTGCAGCAGCTTTCTGGCGCCGCTGTAGAACCCGGTGTCTCCGGATAAGACAATGGCAATTTTCTCGTATTCAGGATGAAGACGGATATAATTTCCAATCTTTTCACTGTTATATTCCACGTAGACATCCTGTCCCCTTCTGGCACAGGACTGCACCATACGTCTGGCTCCAATCAGCAAATCTGCTTCCCCGACAGCCTCTGCCGCTTCTCTGGTACGGCTTTTTTCGCTTCCCATTCCAATCCCAACCAGAGTAATTTCTGCCTGAGAGGGAAGCGAAAACTTCTCACACAGCAGCCTTTTACACTGTATAAGAGAGATTCCTTCTTCTTTTAATGGTCTGCCAATAATCACCGGTGTACAGCCGCAGCTTCTGGCAGCCTCTATTTTTTCCTGAAAGCCTCCGGTACTGCCCGACATCTTAGTCACCAGATATTTGCAGTCCAGCTGCCGAAGCATAGCTGCATTTAATTCCCTGGAAAAGGGTCCCTGCATACAGATAAGATTCCTGCCCTCAAAGCCCAGCGCTGCACACTGCTGCGCTACATTGGGAAGGGATAAAACCCGCAGAAACACCCGGTTTTTATAATCTGAAAGAGCCGTATATTTCTCCGCCTCTTTGCTTCCTGTTGTCACCAGAATATTCCCATTTGTATGTTCCAGAAGTGTAACGGCTTCCTCTACACTATCTGCATAAAGGCTTTCTGTCTCCATGTTCTCTGCAGTATTTTCTCTTAGCACTCTCACATAAGGAGAACTTGTTTGTTCGCAGGCTTTTCTTATGTTTTCCGTCACTTCTGCGGCATAGGGATGAGTGGCATCCAATACCAGAGGACTGCACTTTTCCCTCATCAGCGCTTCCATCTCCGGCTCTGAAAGGCGGTTATGGGAAACGTCCAATGTATCGGAAGCGGGCAAAAGCTGCTCTCCATACTCCGTAGCTACGCAAATCAACGCGGGAATCTTTCTTCGGTTCAGAAATTCTGCTATCTGCCGGCCTTCTGTTGTTCCGGCAAAAACAATGACTTTACACATTTTTGTAGCCTCTCGGTGTTACCATTTTTCCGTCGATTTCTTTTGTCTGGGAGTTTCCTACAAACACAGTGGTAAACATATCCACTCCTGTATTTTTCAGTTCTTCCAGTGTCATGACCTGCATGCTTTCCCCTTCTCGTCCAATGTTTCCTACAATCCCGCAAACAGTATCCGGGGACTTATACTTCATCATTAATGTACAGGCTTTTTCCAGATAATCATGCCGTTTTTTGCTGGAAGGATTGTACAGGCAAATCACAAAATCCGCCTGGGATGCTCCCAGCAGGCGAGCCTCGATTTTCTCCCACGGAGTGAGCAAATCACTTAAACTAATCAGGCAGAAATCATGAATCAGCGGCGCTCCAAGGACAGCCGCTCCCCCTGTAGCTGCAGTGACACCCGGAATAATTTCCAGTTCTACCTCCGGATATTTGACACCTACTTCGTACATCAGACCGGACATGCCATACACACCTGCATCTCCGCTGCAAATCATGGAAACCGTCTTTCCTTTCATGGCTTCTTCAAAGGCCAGAACACAGCGGTCTACCTCTTTTTTCATCGGTGTTGTCATAAATTCTTTTCCCGGAAAATGGTCTCTTACCAGGTCTACATACACGGTATATCCAATAATCACATCGCTTTTCTGTAAAGCCTGTGAGGCTTCAATGGTCATTTTTTCATAGGCACCGGGACCGATACCTACCACATATAATTTATTCAAAATTCACACTCCATTTCTTCATCGCAAGGGCTACGGTCACGCCGTCCTGTGCATATTTTCTCTGTATCAGTCTGCCTTTTCCCTCTCTGCTGCTGCCAAGAAGCGCCGCTCTTTCGCACACATTATCCACCCCTGTTGTCTCTTTTACAAAATCAGACTGGGCATATGTGCCTTCTACCTCCTGCAGTTCCTCGACCGTATAGGTAATAAAGGGAAGGTTTCGTTCCTGACAGTATTCCAAAATTCCCTGCTCTTCTTTCTTTAAATCAATGCTGGTTACCTGCTCCATAGCCACAGAAGGAATCAGCAGTTCGTCGCAGGCTTTGCGGATTACATTTTCCACTGTTCCCTTTGGAGTTTCCCTTTTACAGCCTACTCCTGTGGTAACCACCCTGGGTATCAGATAAAGAGTATGCACAAAGGGATGTTCCAAATAGCCGGAAGTGACACAAATACCAAGTTCCGGCTTTTCTTCTTCCTCTTCCCGGCACAGCTTCAACTCTGCAGGAAGTTCCCCAATCCACGGAAAATCACTGGCAAATCCCACCTGTTTTCCGGCCAGTACAGCGGCGGAAATTTCTTTTGCCAGCGCCATATCCGAGATATAGCAGCCATTCTTTTTTGCAAAGATATCCACTGCAAATTTATCATTTAAGTCCGTAGCCGTTGTGACTACCGGCTGGGCATGGACAATCTCGCCAATCTCTTCTGCCAGTTCATTGGCCCCTCCCAAATGTCCGGACAAAAGGGAAATAGAAAACCGCCCCTGTTCGTCTACCACCACTACAGCCGGGTCCATCTTTTTACTTTTTACAAATGGAGCAATGCTGCGCACAGCTATGCCGCAGGCCCCCACAAACACAATGCCATCACTGTCCTGAAAACGCTGTCCGGTCCACTCGTGAATGGATTCATCCACAGGTTTTGCAAACTGTTTTACGTTTCTGAAATCTCTGGATTCTTCATCCAGCTGGGACTCATCCAGCACCTTTTTGGTATACTTGCTTTTCGTATAAGATGACACTTCATGAGAACGTTCTTTTAATACCCAGTACAGCATTTCACTCAGTCGGTATCCGGACTGGCTGAAGCTGATAATTGATATTTTCATAATCTACCTCCATAGTTCTTGGGAAAGATTTTGTGACTTATAACGGGGAATTTCCTTCTCTGAATTCCGTAGTAAATTCCGGGTCATACAGTTTGGAACGGTCATAAGAATGATGGGCCACCACATCGCCGATAATCATAAGAGCCGTCTTCGTAATGTGGTTCTCCCTGGCTGTCTGCGCAAGGGTATCCACTGTGCACACGAAAGATTTTTCATCTTCCCAGGTGGCTTTATAGACAATAGCAGCCGGTGTATCCGGACGGTATCCGCCCTCTATCAGTCTCCTGGAGAGTTCTTCCAGCATACCCGTACTTAAAAATACAACCATGGTAGCCTGATGAGCGGCAAAAGATTCGATGCTCTCCTTTGGCGGTACCGGAGTCCTTCCGGCCATTCTTGTAATGATAACGCTCTGAGACACATTGGGAAGGGTATATTCCAAATCCAGGGCAGAAGCTGCACCGCAGAAAGAACTGACTCCAGGACAGTAATCATAGGTAATTCCTTTTTCGTCCAGAACATCCATCTGCTCCCGAATAGCCCCGTAAAGACAGGGGTCTCCTGTGTGAAGACGCACAGTCATTTTCTCCTCTTTTTCTGCCTGAAACATAACTTCCAGCACTTCTTCCAGCGTCATTTTCGCGCTGTTATAAATTGCACAGCCCTCTTTTGTGTATTCCAAAAGCTGAGGATTTACCAGAGAACCTGCGTAAATTACCACATCTGCTTCCTCCAGGAATTTCTTTCCTCTAAGTGTAATCAAATCCGCAGCTCCACTTCCTGCACCCACAAAATGTATCATATTTTCACCCCTTTTCCTTCACAATAATCAGTGAATAATAACCTGCTGCATCAGGTATTTCCTCTGCAGTCTCATATATTTTTTCTGTTTCCATTCCGCAGTTCTCAATCATAACCGCAGACTGTCCGCTGCTTAAAATACTCTCTTTTACCTGTTTTAATTTCTTGCCTGTTTTCATCAAAACCTTGGTTCCTGGAAGGGCCAGAATCTCATTCATTTCATCTGCTTTATAAGTCGCTGGAATCACATGAAGCGGCTCTGCCATTTCTACAAGACTCCTGTTTAATCTGGCTGCTACTGCGCAAAAAGAAGGGATTCCGCTGACAATCTCTACCTCGTATCCCCGGCTTAAAATCCGTTTATGGACATACATATAGGTGGAATAAACCGTAGGGTCGCCCAGAGTCAGAAACGCAACCTGTTTTCCCTCTTTTAAGCAGTCTTCTATGTCATCAGCCGCTTTCTCATGGTTTGCCTCCAATACAGCTTTATCCTTTGTCATAGGCATAGCTATGGGAATCAATTGTTTGCTGTCCAGTTCTTTATATACACCTTTTACAATCTGATAAGCCACGCTTTCCTGTACCTGACTTCCGGGAACAGCAATGACGTCACTTTCCTGTATTATCCGCAGGGCTTTTATGGTTAATAATTCCGGATCCCCGGGTCCTACACCCAGCCCAAATAATTTTCCATTCATCTTTTTTTCTCCTTTTCTTCTGTCTTTTCTGTATGTCAGGGAAACTGCTGCCGCAGTAGTTTCGCCAGAGTTTTGGCTCCTTTTGTCTCTCCCAGATACCCGAATTCATTGGAAAACAATACCGCTTCGGTCTGAAGCCTTCCATAGGTTCTGTGATTCAGATAATAACTGATTCGCTCCATCAACTCTCCCATAACCGGCTCTAAAAGCCCTTCTTTTTGTATCACGGTAAGTCCTTCATCTGTGGTAATGGTATTCAGAATTTCTCTGGCCCCTTCCATGGAAATTCCGGCCCTTATGGCATTGGCTGCCAGTATTTCGGCTCTGCCGTCCGCACAGCGGGAGTGGGTATTCATAATCCCTGCTGCCACCTTCACAAACTTTCCGATATGAGAAATAAAAAGAATCCCTTTCACCCCCATATCCACGGCCATATCCAGAGTTTCTCCCACATAATTGCTGCATTTCATATTCTCTGAAAAAGGCAGATTCATATGCTCTTTTATGTATGTTGCGCCATAATTTCCAGGGGTCACCAAAAGATATTCGGCTCCGTTTTCTACCTTTTGCCGCATCTCCACTTCAATGCTTTTGATAAGGGCTGCTTCACTCATAGGTTCAACAATTCCCGAAGTTCCAAGTATGGAAATGCCCCCTTCAATCCCAAGCCGGGGATTAAAAGTTCTGACAGCGGTCTGTTCTCCTTTTGGCACACTGATGGTTACCAGAAGACCGCCTTCGTAGTCTGTCTGGCTGCAGATTTCTTCCAAAGCTCTCTGTATCATGACGCGGGGAACTTTATTGATTGCTGCACTTCCTACCGGCTGTTCCAGCCCTTTTTTCGTCACTCTTCCCACGCCAACACCGCCGTTAATGATAATTTCCTTCCCGGAAATTTTCTCTACTTTGGCAAAAATTTTCAACCCGTGGGTAACATCCGGGTCATCTCCTGCGTCTTTTTTTACAGCGCAGGAAACCCAGTTTTCTCCTCTTGTAATATCCAGAATCTTCAGGGATAGAAGAATTCCTTTGGGTGTCATCAGACTTTCCGTTTCTTTGTATTCGTTTACAAGAAGCATAAAAGCCGCTGCCTTTGCAGCCCCTGCTGCGCAGGAGCCAGTGGTATAGCCATAGCGCATTTTTTTATTATTTTTAATACTGTAGTAACCTTCCAGTCCCGTAGTTCCTGTCATAGTTTCCTCACTTCATTCCTGCCGAAAAAAACCGTTGTCTTGTCAAGACAACGGTTTTTCTATTCATTATTCCTGGAAGTATCCGGTTGCCGCAGAATGCTTCCACTCCTTGAACATTTCATGTATCTGGCTTTACAGTAACGGACTTGCACAGGAAATTCTCCTGTTTCCATGGAAATGTTCAGCTTTTTTTCTATTCATAACCGTATTCATTATATAATTTTCTACAATAAAAGTCAACTCAAACCATTATCTTTCTACCCAAAGCCCACATTCCCCTCCTGCAGCCTCTATCAGTTTTCTGGTGCCGATTTCAGCCAGTACCGGCACACTTTCGGGATGTGTCCAGTTTGCAATCTGGTCATCGAAAAGAATGTTTGCAGAAGCCGGAAATTCCTCATCCCCATCCCAGAATATATAAGTCAGAGAAATTTTAGGGAAAGCCTGCAGAGTAAAGCTGACATCCCCAAACCGCTCCTGTTTCCCTTTTATGCTTAATCCCGCCCGAAGCAGTTTTTCTGTCTTTCCCGAAAAGTTTCGTATGAGGGGCAGAAGAGCTGATTTTTGGTAGGCTTTTTCAAAAACTGCTGCTTCTTTGATTTCACGGAAGGAAACCCGTTTTGTACTTTCTCTGGCATTTTTTTTATAATAATGCAGGTGCTGCATAATGGTCAGCCTGTCCTCTACAGAGACTGCAGAACCGTCTGCTTTACGAATATTTCCGTCTTTCAAGGTGACGGTACACAGTTCTCCAAAGAAGGGAATATAGAGATACTGTCTGTCTGTTTTCAGTCCCAGAAAGTCTGCTGTTTCCCTTGGATTGTCCTGCTGAAACCACTCCTGGTACTGTCGGAAAACTTTTTCGTAATTGGAATCTGACATAGCCTTTTCTCCTTCTCATAAAGTATGCTTTTCTTTATTTTATCACATCTTGAAGGTTTCTGAAAGCTGCTGTAACACTGAAAAATGGGACTTATCCAATGGATATGCCCCATTTTTCAGTGTTACAGCTGTCTGTTTTTAAATGATAATACACACCAGTCCACCTTTGCTGTCGTTGACGATTTTCTGCATAGTATCCTGGAGTTTTACCTGACTCTCATCTCCAATCTGCACCAGTTTTGTGTGAATCCCATCCTCCACCAGCTGTCCGATGGATTTGCCGAAAATGTTCGTCTGCCAGATACTTTCCTTTCGCTCATCACTGGCTTTAATATAAGAAATCAAATCTTTTGCTTGTTCTTCGCTGCCCACAATCGGGGCAATTTCTGTTTCAATATTGGCGCGAATCATATGTATGGAAGGACTGATGGATTTAATTTTCACCCCATATTTACTGCCCTGTTTAATGACAACGGGTTCTTCCAGCTTGATCTCTTCTTTATCCGGAGTTACCACACCGTATCCCTTGCCGCGAACCGAAGAAATAGCGCCTTTTACTTTGACGTATTCCTCTTTCATTTTTGCCAGTTCCTGCATAGTATGAATCAGCTCATATTCATCGGAAATATCCACGCCTGTCATCTCACTTAGAATCTCATAGTACCAGGCTTCATCCATTTCTACCCGCACACAGATTCTTCCGCTGGACAGGTCGATCTTCTCCGGAATCATATTTCTGATATACTCAGAAGCTATCGCAAAATGATCTTTGGACGCATCCTTTACATACTTCATATGACTCATAAGTTCTTTAATAGACCCAAGAAGATTTTCCTTTAAATAATGGTCAGCAGGCAGCATTTCCACCCATTTGGGAACATAAAATTCCATCTGAACAATGGGAAATTCATAGAGAATCTTTTCCATGATTCTGGACACATCTTCTTTTCTCAACTGTTCACAGTTTACACTTACGACTCCGGCCTGATATTTCTTTTTCAGTTCCTCTGCCAGATCTAATGTTTCTTCTTTATAGGGCTTCTGGGAATTCAAAACAATCAAAAACGGCTTGCCTGTTTTCTTTAATTCTGATACAGTTTTCTCTTCCGCTGTGATGTAATTTTCCCGGGGAATTTCCCCAAAAGAGCCGTCACAGGTAACTATCAGACCAATGTTGGAATGTTCTTCGATGACTTTTCTGGTGCCTGTCTCTGCCGCCTGGTGAAAGGGGATCTCATAGCTGTACCAGGGCGTTTTTACCATACGTTCCTTTCCATCTTCCATGTTTCCTGCCGCATTGGGAACCAAAAATCCCACGCAGTCTATCAATCGTATTTTCGCCTGAAACTCCTCTCCCATTTGGATTGCTGCCGCTTCTTTTGGAATAAATTTAGGTTCTACGGTGGTAATCAGTTTACCGGAACCGCTTAGCGGAAGCTGATCACGAATTTCATTTCTCAGGTTTTCCTCCATATTGGGAAGTACAGCCAGTTCCATAAATCTTCGCACAAATGTGGATTTTCCCGTGCGCACCGGACCCACAACGCCTATGTAAATTTCTCCGTTTGTACGAGCCTGTATATCCTTATAAATATTATATGTATCCATAAAATACCCCTTTCATCGTATTGCTAGATTATATGACAGACCTTTCAAAAAGATTCCTCTTAATTTTGCGAACGTTTGTTCTTGACATTTTCCATATACCTGTTATAATAGAATTAGAATATATGTTCGATTTTATTTTATCATTTTTACAAAGAGGTGTTTACATGAAGGTGAATTTTTCCCTTTCTTTAGAAGAAAAACTACAGATTTTATCAGACGCTGCCAAATATGATGTTGCCTGTACTTCCAGTGGTTCTGACCGGAGAGGAAAAAAAGGCAGTCTGGGTAACTCCTGTGCTGCAGGTATCTGTCACAGCTTTGCCGCAGATGGAAGGTGTATTTCCCTTTTGAAAGTCCTGCTCTCTAACGAGTGTGTCTATGACTGTAAATACTGTCTGAACCGACGCTCCAACGATAAGGTACGCACCACTTTTACCCCGGAGGAGCTTTGCAGTATCACGATGGAATTTTATAAAAGAAATTATATTGAAGGACTGTTTCTGAGTTCCGGGGTAATCAAAACCCCCACCCATACTATGGAACTAATGTATCAGACTTTGTACCTTCTGCGTACAAAATACCATTTTCGAGGCTATATCCATGCCAAGGCTGTCCCTGGCGCGTCTCCTGAAATCATTGAGCAGACCGGATATCTGGCCGACCGCATGAGTATCAATATGGAACTCCCTACAGAGAAAAGTCTCCATACCCTGGCCCCCGGAAAAACACAGGAGTCCATTGTAAAACCTATGTCCCAGATACAGCGAAAAATCGTAGATTACCGGCTTTCCATGGGCAAAACTGCTTCTATGGAGCGCTTTGGACAAAACCAGTATCTTTCCAGTACAATTTTTACGGATACTGCTGTCAGTACCTTGTCCGGCGCTTCGCCCTTGTCTCTGGAAAAAACTGTTTTTACACCTCGGATACAGAATTCCCATTCCCTGTCAGTTCCTATAGATAAGAAAAAACCCCGGCCATTTGTACCTGCAGGGCAGAGCACACAGATGATTATAGGAGCTACCGCTGAAAATGACTATGAACTTTTACAGGTAACCCAGCAGTTGTATCAGAAATTTGATTTAAAGAGAGTCTTTTTCTCTGCCTATATTCCCCTTAACGAGGACTCTGCTCTGCCCTCTCTGGATACAGCCCCTCCTCTGCTCCGTGAACATCGGCTTTATCAGGCGGACTGGCTGCTGCGCTATTATGGTTTTCATGCTGAGGATTTGCTCAGTCCCACCCGACCCAATTTTAACATCCTGCTTGACCCCAAGTGTGACTGGGCGCTGCGTCATCTGGAAATTTTTCCAGTAGAAGTTTCCACTGCTTCTTATGGCGACTTGTTAAAGGTTCCGGGAATCGGTAATAAATCTGCGTGGCGAATTGTTCAGGCCCGCCGCCAGGGCACTCTGGATTTTCCTGCGCTAAAGAAAATGGGTATAGTTCTAAAGCGGGCACAGTATTTTATCACCTGCCAGGGAAAAATGCTGTATCGAACTCCTATTGAAGAGGATTTTATTACCCGCCAGCTGACCGGCATAGATAAGAAAACAGACTGGGAAGTGGAACATCCTCAGACCTATGAGCAGCTTTCCCTCTTTGACCACCATTTTCTCGAAACTCCGCCTACCGTAGAAGACAGCTGCAAGACCTTTTTGGGTCAATTATAAGAAAAGGAGTCCCTTTGATGATTGTTTTTACCTGTTATGACAATTTTGAATCCATGATGACCTGCATTTATGACGCCTGGGCAGCCCGGCTGGGACATTCCAATATCCGGCTTCAAATAGAACCTGTAGGCAACCTGGAACTGTTCTGTGAATACCGCCATATTGATACCGAAATGGAAAAAGTTCAGAAAGTTATCCGCTCTATCCAAAAGAAAATCTCTTTTCAGGCGTATCAGTATGTATATGCTGCCTCCCTGTCTTCTCATGAGGAAAAGCTGGACAGAATTTACCGTTTTCTAGTGCTGGGCTTTGCCTGCGGAAACGCCGTGCTGAATATGCTCCATCAGCCGGAGGTACAGGCCATTTTTGAACTGCAGCGAAATGTATATAATGAAACACACAAATTCCGGGAATTTGTCCGCTTTGACCGTCTGGAAAACCAGATTCTATCCTCAGTCATTGAACCGAAATCTCATGTGCTGACTCTTTTGGCTCCTCATTTTGAAGACCGCATGCCCTCAGAAGACTGGATGATTACAGATAAAAATCGCCTGCTTGCTGTAGTTCACCCTAAGAATCAAAAAGCTTTTTTAACTCCCATTACACCCCAGGAACTGGCTTACATGGAAAGTATCCGAAACAAAAAGGATTCTTATACGAGATTATGGAAAACTTTTTTTGACTCTGTCTCTATCAAAGAGCGGGCCAATGCCAAATGCCAGAGAAATTTCCTGCCCCTGTGGTATCGAAAAAACATGACAGAATTTACAGAAGAATAGTTCCGTCCTTTCGCCCGTAATAAAATGCGAAGAGCGGAACCCAAAACAGGTTCCGCCCATACCTCCAATATAGAATCTCTTCTGTACTGGGTTATTCTTTACGCAAATTTTCTCTTGGCAGCTTCTACCACATGGCCTACCAGTACAGAAGTTGTAACGCTTCCTACACCGCCCGGCACCGGAGTGATAGCTTCTACGATTGGTTCTGCTTTTTCAAAATCCACATCTCCGCACAGTTTTCCTTCTTCATTGACATTGATACCAACGTCAATAACAACCTGACCTTCTCTTAAGTAAGTGTCATCTACTACACCTGGACGTCCTGCAGCAACAATCACGATATCCGCTTCTTTTACTACAAAAGGCATATCCACGGTTCTTGTATGACATACCGTAACGGTTGCATTTTTCTTAATCAACATCATGGCAGCCGGTTTACCTACAACCAGACTGCGTCCGATAACAACTGCTTTTTTGCCTGTGCAGTCAATGTTGTAGTAATCCAGAATTTCCATACAAGCCTGTGGTGTACATGGAGGGAAACCTACGTTCTTTCCGGTAAATACGCCGGACATAGAGCCGTCTGTCATACAGTCCACATCCTTTGCAGGGTCCAGAGCATTTTCAATCACAGACTGGTCCAGATGTTTTGGAAGAGGACGGAATAATAATACTCCGTGAATATTATCATCTTTATTTACTTTGTCAATGGTTGCCAGAAGTTCTTCCTGTGTAACATCAGCCGGAAGTAAGATTTTCTCACATGCAACACCTAAAGTTTCACAGCGTTTGGTTGCTCCTCTTTCATAGGAAATATCGCTTTCATTTTCTCCTACACGGATAATTCCCAGAGTTGGTTTTACCCCTTTTGCTTCCAGTGCAGCAACATCTGCTTTGATTCTCTCATTCAATGCTGCTGTTACTTCTTTACCAAGTAATCTCTTTGCCATTTCCAGCATCCTCCTAATAGTTCTTTTTCTGTGATTATTTTAATCTGGATAATACGCTCTCAAATGTTTCATCTGCAATCTTTGTATATTTTTCCAGCATAGCGTCTGCTTTTTTATTTAATTCTTCCGCATAAGCTCTGTCGGCCATGGATTTTGTATTGATGTAAACATTTAAGCTGGCTCCTTTTAAAGCAGCTTTACAGAAAGCAGCGCCTACCCCTGCATCACTGATAGCCAAAGTAGAACCCTTTGCTGCAAATTCTACAATAACTTCAATTGCTTCACAGCATTTTTCCATGATTTCCATAGGTACAGAACAGGCATCTTTTAACACGATTTCCATAACACGTGCTTTTTCAGCCTTTTCTTCTTCTGTATTTCTTGGCATGCCATATGCTTTGGAAAGAGGCTCGAATACTTCTGCATCTCTCTCAATCAGGCGAAGAAAATCTTTCTGAAGTTCATCGCATTTTTTCTTTAACTCCCACATTTCTTCTTCTACTTCTGCATATTTCTTTTTGCCTACCGTAAGGCTTCCTACCATATTTCCAAGAGCAGTTCCTACTGCTCCTACTAAAGCAGAAGCACCGCCGCCGCCGGGAACCGGGGCCTTAGAAGCCAAGACTTCTACGAATTCATTACATGGCACTGTTGAAAATCCCATTGTTGTTTCCTCCTTAAAATCGTATCTCTTTCTGTTTAAAACAGTCCTGTAATCTTTCCTGTCTCGTCTACATCAATCTTTTCAGCAGCCGGCACTTTTGGCAGACCCGGCATGGTCATGATTTCACCGGTTAAAGCTACGATAAAGCCTGCACCTGCGGAAATCTTTAAATTTCTTACCGTTACTTCAAAGTCTGTAGGCGCACCCAGTTTGGTCTGGTCATCTGTTAA
>DXFK01000164.1 GCA_019114495.1 Candidatus Blautia stercoravium | reverse complement strand
CTGAATCAAATCAGGATATGTAACATTCATTGGCAAGCCCTCCTTTCTTTCGTCTGGAGGGTTAGCCCCTCCAAGAATTAGAGGGTAAGCCGCCCGGCTCTATGATTTCCCGTGTTCCTATTCTATCATGTCGCCGTTATTTCTTCAATCTCATTTCTTCATCTTGATGTAATTTTATTAAGTCTCTCAGCACCGCTAAAGCCTTTCTTCTATATCCTTGAAAATCTTTTCTCTGCATAGGTATCTCATACCACATAGAAATCCTGTCATAGCCAATCCCGGTAGTCAGATTTACCAGTATAGGGATTGAAATGCTATCATTTGCTATCTGCGCCGCCTTTAAAATTATATCCTGCTCCCCTGCTTAAACCGCTCCGGGTTACTCTTAACCAATTTGTCCAGTTTACGAATGTCCACCGGGTCAGCGGTATATAGTTCAGCACTATCCTCTGCTGCATTAAAAGAAATCATGTCTGCAGCAGGATTCATCTCAGTGCGGTATTTATGCGCTATTACGGAAGAATAACCTCCCGGTTCCTCGATCATCAAATAAACCTTACAGCCATCATTACCAGCCTTTAGAAACTCCTTTTCGAACCGCTCCCTATCCTGCGACAGATTGCCGGACAACTCTTCTAAACTGGCCTTTCGCTCTATAACAATATCCCGATGAAAATATATGTCCTCGCCTGCTGCCTCTTCTGGAATATAAAAACTGTAATCTCCATAGTCCAGCTTTGTTTCCTCATAAGCTATTCGCTGCTTTGCGAAATATTCCAGAATATGACTGTTCTTTTTCTCTCGGCTATCTACCAACACAATAAGGCTCTTTGCCATCTTCTTTAATTCCTCTACCGAAAATCTGTATTGCTTCATGCTTTATTCAGTACCTTTCCTTTTCTTTCCAGTTCATTAATAATTGCAAGCAGCAAGTAAGTAGACCTAGGGAACTTCCCCCTAAGTCTCTCTCAGAACCGTACGTGAACCTCTCAGCTCATACGGCTCCCATTATCCAGCCGACGGCAGTATTCCAAATTTCCAGTGTGCAAACAGATTTCTATCTCTTTTTGCTACTGCTCCGAGCCAATGCTCGGCTTTTCTCCTTGCTCTTCGTTTCTTAAATTTTCTGCGAACCCATTTCACTAGGCATCCATTGATATATCTTAAAACATCATATATCTCTGATTTGTAGAAGTGCGTGTAATAATTAATCCAGCCCTGTATCTGCTTATTAAACATATTTGCTATATCTTCTAAGTTCTTATCTGACTTTAATTGCAATTTCCAACTGCGGACTTCTTTTCGTATGGATTTCTTCGCTTTTCCTCCCATGGCAGGTAGAAAGTTCGTGAAGAACTTTCCATACTTATTCTTTGCATGCCTCGGTCTGAACGTATATCCTAAAAAGTCAAAAGATGTATGTTCGTGAGTTTCTTTACGGTCATCATCTTTACAATACACCATCTTCGTCTTTTCTTCATTTAGTTCCAGTCCAAAGTCTGCAAAGCGCTTTTGTAATCTGCGTTTCAGATATTTCGCCTGTTTCAACGATACACAGTGTGCTATTCCATCATCAGCGTACCTTGCCCACGGAATGCTTGGAAACTCTTTCACCATAAAATCATCAAATACATAATGCAGAAACAGATTTGCAAGCACCGGACTAATCACTCCACCTTGCGGTGTCCCGGAAGTCCTTGGCACGATTGTACCGTCTTCCTTTTGAAATGGTGCAACAAGCCACCTTTGAATATATAGAAGAATCCATTCTTCTTTCGTGTGTCTTCTGACCATCTTCATTAAATAATCATGTCTTATGTTATCAAAAAGTCCTTTGATATCAAACTCTAATACCCAGTCTTTTCTCCAACACCTTGTTCTTGTTTTCTCTATTGCCTGTATTGCTGATTTGTTTGGTCTGTATCCATAGGAATCGTCATAAAATAATGACTCAACACTTGGTTCAAAGTATAACTTAACTACCATCTGTGCTATCCTGTCTTCTACGGTTGGTATTCCCAGTATACGTGTTCCACCATTCTTCTTTGGAATCGCTACTGCTTTTATGGGTTTAGGGAAATAGCTTCCTGATGACATTCGATTCCAAATCTTGTAGAGGTTATTATTTAACTTTCTCTCAAAATCTTCAATTGACTGTTCATCTATTCCATATGTCCCCTTGTTTGCTTTTACTCTTTCATAAGCAGCAATCACTGCTCTTTTTGAAATACTGTATGGCTTTGTTTCTTGCATAAGTTCCTCCTCCTTTCAAAGTTGACTTATTCTTGAAACTGAATAACTCGGGTTCTTCGCTCCATTTCCATTACAGAAATTTCATCACTACTACAACCCAATCTGCCCCCATGACTGCATCGGTACTCTTATCTTGCGGTTCTTCCGCTTGATATCCTCCCTTATCATCAGCCCGTGGGTTCCCACGTTCCGTACAGACGCCTGTATTAAGTTCATGCCACCTTTATGCCGCCCACCGTCTGGTCAGTAAACAGGTTTCCTCCAGACTTATCCCAGGTTAACGACTACCCCCTAGTTTTGATGGAATCTCTACGCTTTCGACATTTCCGTAAGTGGTTCATTTGCTCATTCATCTCCTTAATACGCACTTGACGGTTTGCACCGCCTTTTCCTTAACGCTCAATACCGTGGCTTTTGACCACAGCACCTTAAGGTAGTTTGAAATCTCCACCTGTATGACGATTTCGGTGGGTCTACCACCATCATCTGTACAGCATGGCTGTCTTCAAGTAGCTACGCTACTCGGACACGCCTTCGTGGCGCACAGTCCTTGCATAACTCACATTGATATTTCTGATTAACTGCCCCGGCTTCCTCAATCAGCTTTTCCCAATAGGAATCTTCCTGCTGCACATGATAATATTTCTTGAATAACGTCCAGACTCCGCCGAAATAGGCAAATTCTGTTTTCATTTCCTCATTCGTTGCCACTATCGTCACCTCATTTCCTGATATATTCTGATATTTCTTTTAAAACCGCTTCAATTCCTTCCAAACTATCAATAATTCTCCTGAAGATATCCCTGTAATATTCCTGAATATCTCGGCGTGTGATAATATCTTCTCACCTCGCTTTGGCAACAACATTTTCCACTCCAGATGCAGAAACCAGTATATCCCTCTACGGAATACCTGATAAAGTAAACCGTTGGTATTATAAACCGTTTATTCCGTTGATGACCGTTTATAAAATCAACGGCTATCAATACTATCAATGGTATCAACGACATTTACTCTATAAACGGGTTGTAACCATAATAAAATTTATGCTTACCTGCTCCAGTTCCGTTCTTAATAGGTTCGTATAGAATATTATCTTGCTGAAAAAGTAAATCTTGTATTTTTGTAATACACTTTCCTACGCTCTGCGCCTTGCCCCTAATTGGTGTTTTAAATATCCGGCTTGCATTTATCAATTCTGTTGCGCCGCCTGTCCAACCGTCTTTATTCTGGCTTAACAGCTTTCTTATAGTCAGCGTCGGCGGATTTTTGTTATATTCTTCTATTGTCTTGCGTTCCTCTACCTCGTCAGCGGTTCCCAGAACGTGCCACCGACAACACTCTTTATTGAAATTCATTTGATAATCCTGCATTTCAACATCTCGGCCAGTGATTGAAAGTTTTGTGTTTTCATCGTCCCGGCTTCCCTTACTCATTACTATCATTTCATCAGCCGCACCAGTCAGCCCCATTGTGCCAGAAATATTGGCAAATACATCACCTATATCACGCATTTTCTTTGTATGGTGAACCAACACAAGACAAATTTTGTGAGCGTCAGCAAAAGCCTTTAATAGTCCAGCTTCTCTATAATCCGCTGTATATGCGCTTTCTCCCCGTTTCATATCAGCTCTAACCTTTGCAAATGTATCAATCACAATCAGCTTAGTTTCCGGGCATTTTGAAAGATAATCTTCTAGCTGTTTTATAAGCCCATGCCCTAAATCTGCTGCCCTGATACTCATTGCAAATTTTTTAGGGGCTATACGTCCATTCAGAACCTTTTTCATGCGATCCTGTAATCGGTTATTGCTATCTTCCAATGCCAGATAAAGAACGCCACATTTATTTGTTTTTAATCCCAGGAATTTTGTTCCCGTAGCCGCAGAAATACACATATCCAATACAAACCATTATTTTCCGTATTTTGGAGGACTGGCAACAATTACAAGACCACAAGGCAGTATCTTATCGACAACAAAAAAAGGCTTCTCTAACTGCATTGCGTCCAATTCATCAGCACGAACGAAAGATAACTGCTGTATTTCCTCATGAGGCTTAATTACTCCGTTTTCAATTGTAACCACCCAAGTTATACCCCCTTTCCGTCAAAATTTTCTCCTGTTCCCGCCTGCTGCCATTTATGCAAAGTATATCCAGCTTATAAGATACCTTTTGTAGTTCTGCCACCGTAAACCCCTGCAGATCAGACATAGGTGAGAATATCTTTTCTTCAATAATCTGCTGGTAAATATCCTCCCAAGACTTAAGGCTGTCCACCTCTGCCACCCACGCCGCTTTAAATCTCTGCTCTTTCTCCTGCTGCTTCTGCCGCTCCCGCTGCCTCTGTTGTATCTGCTCCCGATTATCTGTGTTACCTGATAAAGAATAAGGCAAGGAAAAGGCTTCAATGAGATAACGGCAAGCCTCCCAGTTGTTCACGCCCAGAACATCAGCGGAAAAGCGGATAATATCACCACCCGTACCCGATGAAAAATCATAACTTCCACGATTTTCTAATGTCTGTATGAACTGTCGAATTTCCAGCGCAGTCTTAGGACGATAATATCCTCCGGGAGGTGTCGTGCTACTCAAAATGACCTTACCTTCTGCGCGCTCTCGTTCAATTTGTTTTTGCACTGCCCGAATACTTGTAAATCCAAAAGAAATTTTAAGGTATTCCGGAGAAAGCGCATTTTCCTCTCCGATCTTCAAAAATTCATAAATCATTCAAGCATTTAATTCAAGAAATAGAAAAGATTGCAAAAGAATAAGAAAAGCCCCTGCCGACAACAACGCTGGCAGGGGTAACTTTGTACCTTTTTCTGTACTTTTTTTGTGGTACATGATAAAACATGATAAACCGAAAAACTATGTTCATATTTGAAAAGTATTGATTTTAAGCCATTCTTAAAACATGATAAAGGCTGATAAAACTTACATTGTATTAATTTTTAGTGAGTGCTAATAATTTATAAATTTTATATTTTATTTAGATTTTTATTTTTCCACTTTCTGCCCTACTATAAAAATATTGGGCGGATTCTTATGCAGATTCACAATCTCCAGCACTAGAAAGCCATACTTTTGTATTCTCCGCATAAGCCCGATAGGGGTATCAAAGGCCATATAAGGCATAAGATGCAGTTTGCTTTTCCATAACTTCTTTATAACTTCTTTTGACAGACTTCTGCCAAGGCAATCCGTAGCCGAAATAAAAAGACCACCCGGCTTTAAGACTTTATAAATCTTGTCCAGCACTTCCTCCTGATTTTCCATATAAAGCAGCACATTATAGGCCGTCACCACATCAAAGGATTTAGGTGGAAATTTCATATCCATAAGGGTTCCGCAGCGAAAGGAAATATTTTTCTTACCCAAGTCTTTGGCCTTTTGCTCTGCCCGCAAAAGCATTTCCCTTGAAATATCCATTGCGGTAATTTCCTTCACGCAATCCGCCAGCTGGATGGTTACAATTCCGGTGCCGCAGCCGATTTCCAACACGTTATTTTCCTGATTCAGAAATGCGGCAGACCGCTTTACCGTCTTTTTATAGGCATTTTTATAAATCTCCAGAACCTGGCTGTCAAACATCTGGGAGCGCTTGTCCCAGAATCCGGAGTCTTCTTTTTGTTTCATATCCTCCACGCTCCTTTCCGGTCATCTTAAAAACATACGCAAAAGCTGCTTTTTCCCTTTGGTATAGGGCTGATAGCGAATGGGCAAATCCAGCCAGCCAGCCTTCTTTACCATACTCTTCGTATGGCTGAAAGTGTTAAAACTCTTCTTTCCGTGGTAACTTCCCGTACCGCTGTCCCCTACTCCTCCAAAGCCCATGTAAGAAGTAGCCAGATGAATAATGGTGTCATTAATACAACCGCCGCCAAAGGAAAGATTCTTCAAAATCCTCTGCTCCGTGTCCGGATTTTTCGTAAAAAGGTAAAGGGCCAAAGGCTTTTCCCTGTCACGGATAAAAGTTTCCGCTTCTTCTATAGTGTCATAAGTCAGCACCGGAAGCACAGGACCAAAAATTTCTTCCTGCATAACCGGGGAATCCGGGGAAACATTATCTAATACAGTAGGGGCAATCCGCAGACACGCTTCCTCGCCAAATCCCCCTTCCAGAATTTCCTCTCCTTTGATAAGTTCCAACACTCTGTGGTAATGCTTTTTGTTTATCATTTTGGGATAATTGGGATTCTCCAATGGATTTTTTCCCAGCATTTTATGAATCCACATTTTCACATACTTCAGGAAAGGCTCTTTCACATTTTTCTGCACCAGAAGATAATCCGGCGCCACACAAGTCTGACCGCTGTTTAAATATTTCCCGAATACCAGACGCCTGGCCGCCAATTTCAAATCCGCAGTTTCGTCTACAATACAGGGGCTTTTTCCACCCAGTTCCAAGGTCACCGGAGTCAGATGTACAGCTGCTTTTTCCAGTACCAGCTGCCCTACCGATTTTCCACCTGTAAAGAAAATATAATCAAAACGCTGCTCTAAAAGGCGGCTGTTTTCTTCCCTTCCACCCTCTACCACAGTCACAAACTCTTGTGGAAACACTGCCGAAAGCATCTTTTTCATCACTGCCGATACATGGGGTGCATAGGCAGAAGGCTTCACAATACAGCAGTTCCCTGCAGCAATGGCGCCAATCAGCGGTTCCATACACAGCATAAACGGATAATTCCAGGGAGACATAATCAGAACCACTCCGTATGGTTCTGTCACTTCAAAACTTTTTGCCGGAAACTGTGCCAGCGGAGTCGGCACCTCATTTGGCCTCATCCAGGCGGAAAGGTGTTTTTTCACATAGGCCAGTTCTGAAAGCGTCAGACCCACTTCGGTCATATAAGCCTCAAACTTTGATTTCCCCAGGTCTTTTAGAAGAGCCTGATAAATTTCCTTCTCACACTGCCTGATTCCTTTTTCCAGCCTTTCCAGTGCCTTCCGACGAAATTGAGGAATTTTTGTAATGCCTTTTTGAAAAAAGGCTCTCTGTTTTTCTACCAGACCGCTGATTTCCATCTTGACGTCACACTCCTGTTCTCTTATTTTTCTGTCAGATATCTGTCTTTATTTTACCACAAATACAACTGAAAAAACAGTAGGATAATTCTTTCTCACTTTCGGGCTGCTATGTCCCGATACATAACCACAACATCCTGATCTTTTAACACCGTTTTTCCATCGGGAATAATAGTCTCCTCCCCACGGATAACCATGGCAATCAGTTCATTTCTGGACAAATGCAGCTGGGCAATGCTTTTATTGCACCATTTATCTCCTGAAGTAATGCGCTTCTCCTGCAGCTGCTCCGTCTCATTGGTATTATAAGGCGGCACACTGAGAATTACACTGTCTCCGGCACAAATTTCTGTATTTCCTTTTGTCAGTATCATTTCCTCTCCCCGCTTAATCATCAAAGCCAGAGAACCTGTAGGAACATTCACCTCTTTTATTTTCTTTCCATCCCATTCATGCCCCTGGGGAATATACATACGCATAAGCTGCAGCGAAGTTTCCTCCTGATAATCGTTAAAAGTTTTGCTTACATCGGCCGTATCGTCAATCATGGACAGCTTCTGCGCCACCTTCGGCAGAAACGTTCCCTGAATGGCTACAGAGAAAAGAGAAACCATAAACACAATATGGAACAAATCCTGCTTCATGGAAATCCCTGCCGCTACGGCAGTAATGGCAAATACCGAAGAGGAAGCACCGCGAAGCCCTGCCCAGGAAATCAGCCAGCACTGCCGGTTGCTGCATTTCATAGGCTTTAAAAGTAAAAAGACAGCTACCGGCCTGCTGATAATCGTCAGAAAAGCTACAATAGCAAGCGCTGTGGGAATGATTTCGGGCATCTGACGCGGAAAACTTAAAAGTCCGATTAAAAAGAAAATCAATATCTGAGCCAGACTGGTAACCCCGTCAAAAAATGGAATCAATATCTCCTTCTTTTTGATTTTGCTGTTTCCCATAAGAATACCGAAAAGATACACGCTTAAAAAAGCATTTCCCCCCACAAAAGAAGTCAGACCATAGCACCCCAGCACCATGGCAATAACAAAAACCATCTCCAGACCTTCCGCAATCAGACTGGTCTTTGACATGATAAAGACACAAAGTTTCGCCAGCACCAGCCCTACCAGAACACCAAAGATAATCTGCATGGCAATTACAGACGCAATATTTCCGGATTTTCCATTTGTCATAATTCCAATGGCTATAATCGTAAGAAGATAGGAAATGGGGTCATTGCTTCCGCTTTCCACTTCCAGAAGTGACGCTGTCCCGTCCTTTAGATTCAGCTTCTTTTTTCTCAGAATGGCAAACACGCTGGCTGCATCTGTAGAGGACAGCACGGCGCCAATAAGAAAACTCTCTTCAAAAGTAAAATTTAAAACTACATTGCAAAGTAAAGCCGTAATTCCGGCTGTTATGAAAACGCCCGCTGTAGACAGGGTAACAGCCTTTCCTGCAATACTCTTCGCCGCCTCCCACTTGGTATTGAATCCGCCATAAAACATAATAAACACAAAAGCTACCGAACAGATTCTTTCTGCCAGTTCAAAATTTTCAAAAGGTATTTTAAAAATACCGTCACTTCCGAAAAGCATGCCGATAAACATAAACAGTATCAGCGCAGGCATACCCAGCCTGTCCGAAAACTTTTCTGCAAGCACGCAAAGCAGCATAATCAATGTGATTCCCAAGATAATTCCTGTCATTTCATCTCTCCCATCTGTAAATAATTCAGAAAAAGGCTGCTGCATGTCATCTATGACCTTTCATATGAAATCATGCAGCAGCCTCTTTTTTTCCTTTTTATCCTTCTACAATCAAATACTGACCGTTTGGCAGTGGGAAAACTTCACTGGCGTCCTCCAGTTCTTCCAGGGACATATCCTCCACGTCCATACCGTTTTCCTCAAAGTACGCTCTCACTTCTTCGAGAGAATCCACCACAGCGGCCATGCAGTCCTCTAAGAAGGCCTCTGCCTCTTCCTCGGTCTCTGCCACAGGCTCTGTAAAAAGCTGCTCCTGATTTCTTAAAAATGTTAAAATGCACTCTTCGCTGTACTCATTCATACCAATTTCCTCCCTGTTTTATCACTTTTTCCAGTACAGTTTCCACTCTGTCGGTTACTCTTCCGGCTGTTTCCCGCACTTCCTTCTTGGCCGCTCCCACGGCAAAGCCATAGGCCACTTCCTGCAGCATTTCCAAATCATTGAAATTATCGCCAAAAGCCGCGCAGTTCTCATCAGTCAAAAGAAGGTGTTTCTTCAGCACCCGAAGCCCATTTCCCTTATCTGCGCTTAAAGGCATCATATCCAGCCAGGAAATCCCGGAAGTCACTACCGTAGCTCTGCTGCCAAAGGTCTTTTTCCAGTAAGGTGCAATGGCCTCTGCGCCGTTTTCCTCATATACGGAAATCTTAATGATTTCCTCCGGCACCTGAAAAATATCCGGCAGCACCGTAGTATTGTTTTTCACAAAATTTATCATGTATTCCCGAAAAGCTTCTGTCTTAGGTTGTAGATAAACCGTCCTTTCCCCGGAAACCATCAGCTCCGCACGGTCTTCCTTCAATATGCTATGCAGTATTTCTTCTGCCAATTCCCTTTCAAAAACATCTTTATGTAAAATTTTTCCTTTGTAAACTACCATGGCGCCGTTTTCACAGACATAGGCAATATCATCACAGACAGGCGCAAACAGCCTTTGCAGATTGGTATACTGTCTTCCGCTGGCCGCTACAAATAAAATACCCATTTCTTTTAACTGCTTTATCTGCTCTATGACTGTGTCAGACAACGTCCTGTCTCCGTTTTGCAGAAGAGTTCCGTCTAAGTCACTGGCTATCAGCTTCAGCATTTTTCTGCTTCTCCTTTTTCTCTTTTTGCAAAAATCAGAATTTCGTCCGGACGATCCACGATTTGGTCCGCATGGTGCTCTTCCAATTCTGTTCTTGGGCGGAATCCCCAGGTCACCCCTATGGTAAACATGCCTGCCGCTTTCCCGGTATCCATATCCGTGTTGGTATCTCCGCAGTAAATGCACTCCTTTGGAGAAATCTGAAATTCCTCTGCAATGGCCAGGGCACCTATGGGAGAAGGTTTTCTGGGAATCTTTTCTGTCTGTCCCTGCACCTTATGGAACACGTCTCTGCCGAAAATCTTTTCCACGACTTCCACAGCCGCCCCGTGAGGTTTATTGGAAAAAACAGCAATTTTCAGTCCTTCCTTTTTCAGTCCTTCCAAAAGTTCCAGAATTCCCTTAAAAGGCTTTACATGATAAAAAGGATTTTCTCCAAACCACTTCCGGTACAAAACCCTCACTTCTTCATAATCCACTTTATCACCGCCGGGAACCGCCTGCAGCATTCTTTTTACCAGTTCATCTGCACCGTCTCCTGCATAGTAATTATAATTTTTCACCGGAATTTCCGGCAAGTGAAAATGACGCAGTGTCTGATTTCCCACATAGGCAATGGATTCCACGGTATCTGCAATGGTTCCGTCCAGGTCAAAAATACAAGCTTTATACATGTCTACCACTCCTTTATTTCCAATCCCATTTTTCTGCATTCCTGATAGAGTCTTGCCAGAGGCAGCCCCACAACATTATTATAATCTCCCCGTATTTCCCGGATAAAGACTGCGGATTTCCCCTGGATTCCGTAAGCCCCCGCTTTATCCATAGGTTCTTCAGTCTCCACATAGCCTTTGATTTCGTCCTCTGTCATGGGATAAAAATACACTTCTGTCTTCTCATGGAAGGTGCGGATATTTTCTTTTCCCTCTTCTCGCACCATAACCGTTACACCGGTATAGACTTCATGCTGTTTTCCCTGAAGCATGGTGAGCATGCTCACAGCCTCCTCTTTACCAGCCGGCTTTCCTAAAATTCTACCTTCTGCGGCCACTACAGTATCAGCACCGATAACTACCACGTTTCCTGTTGTCTGTGCATAAATGTCACGGCATTTTAACAGGGACAACTCCTCCACAGCACGCCCCGGCTCTTTGGCTGTAATCTTTTCTTCTGCCTGGCTGGGTTTTACCACAAAAGGAATCCCTGCCTGGGATAACAGTTCCCGCCGTCTCGGTGATGCACTTGCAAGTATGATTTGTTTCATTGTCTGCTCCTTTTTGCAGTATGAAATATCTTCTGGTGTACTGCATAGTAAGAGTATAGCCCGACTTTTCTTCTGACGCAACCTCTTTTTAAAGGGACGGCCAGAATCCGGACTCTCCAGTCCTTTTTGGCCGTCCCTTTTTTATCAGAAGGTTCGTATTGAAATTTCCTGTTTTACGCTGCTACAATCAGCTTTTTGACTGGTCTTCCTCCCAGAAATAGACGAGTATAAACCAGTTCACATTTTTTAAATTTATGAAATGTTTTCCTTGCCTCACATTCGTTGCAGTACACTTTCCAGCAACCGCAGCATTTGCAGTTTTTCCCTTCATTTTCTATAAATCCCTTCACATCCTCCTGCGGATACCCCAGAAACAGTCCTATTTCGTGAGGGAACTTTTCACAGCTTTGAATTCTCTGCCGCAGACAGACCAAAGCCTCTTTCGCCTTTTCATATGCATAGCCCTCTGCTGCTAACATCTGTCTGGTCTCCCTGCGGTTTAAATCCTGCTCAAGGCGGCTGATTCTATATACATACAAAAGAACTCTCTGCCCGTGCAGACGCATAACCATCAGTCCCAGTCCCTTTTCCTGAAACACTTTCTGCCATTCTTTCAGACCTGCTTTCAATTCTTCCCGATTTTCCCATGGATACCAGAAAAGATTGGCTGTCTTTAGTCCGGCCAGCGTGGGAGCGCTGTGACGGATTAAAAATTCATCAAGCATGAACCACTCCTCCTTTGATATCCTCCAGTACAGACTGCAGCGCCGCTGTACTGGCTCTATGAATCCTCACAATAGGAATATTGTTTCTCTTAGCCTCCTGAGAAGCATTCATAACCATTTTGTGAGAGACCGTATTGGTAAACATCAAAAGCAAATCCGGACAGCCCATTTTTTTCTTAATGGAACCATGTTCTTTTACAAAGACCTTCGCCTTACATCCATAGTCCTGACACAAATTCTCATATCTGGTGACCATTCTCTCGTTTCCTCCGATAATTACAATACTCATATGAAAAACTCCTTTCCGTTGCTGTTATCATTTCCTTTTTTCTTCCGTTCATACGCCTGTTAAGTTAGTTCATTCTAACTCATTTGTAAAAAGAAAAGGCGGCGGGTAAAACTACCCTCTCCTCCCATCGATTAGCTGTAACTAACCTTTATGCTACTATCATACTGATTTTTCTCTTTTTGTCAATACTTTTTTTGAAATTCATAGAAAATTAATGAAAATACCTCTTCCTTCTCCTCATAAAAAGGATTATAATGGA
>DXFK01000163.1 GCA_019114495.1 Candidatus Blautia stercoravium | reverse complement strand
CCCCTAAAACTATCTATTTCCCGACAGCCCCCTAAAACTATCTATTTCCCGACAGCCCCTTATACTTATAAATCTCAAAGTTCTAAAATTTCCGCTCCCAGGATTTCCGCTTCTTCCTTTTCATGGGTAACGCAAAGCACGGTCTTTCCTCTGCACTTTTCCCGCACAAAGACCAGCACCTTATCCTTTGTTTCCCTGTCCAGTCCCTTAAATGGCTCGTCTAAAAGCAGTATGTCCCAGTCTGCATACAGGGCTCTTAAAAGAGCCGCCCTTCGCTTCATTCCCCCGGACAACTCTTTTACCGGTCGCTGCCCGCAGCCTTCTAATCCCACTGCCGAAAGCCCGTCTTGCAGTTGCTGCAAGAAGTCCTTGCTTCTGCCTTTCCTTCCCTTCTGTACCAGGCGAATATTCGCTTCTGTACTGAAATTTTCGCACAGCCTGTCTTCCTGAAAAACAGCGCTGATTCTTTTGTTTTTCAGTCCGGCAATCTCTCCGCCATCAGCCCTTTCCAGTCCCATAAGGATTCTAAGAAGCGTGGTTTTTCCCTTTCCTGAGGCTGCCATGACACAGGTTGTTTTCCCTTCCGGGATTTCTGCGCAGAAATTTTCCAGTACCTGATGTTCCCCATAGGCTTTGTTCAAATTTGTGATTCGAATTCCCATACCTATCTCCTCTCCAGTTTCCTTACACCCCAGTCAATGGCTCCCAGAAACACTTTCTCAAACAGCAGGCTGATAACAATAATGACCACAGTCCAGGCAAACAAATCCGGCGTGTCCAGATACACCTTTGCCTGATATAAATGCTCTCCGATAGAGCCTTCAGGGATTCCGATAACCTCTGCTGCCACTCCGGCTTTCCAGCAAAGCCCCAGAGCTACACAACACCCGGAACGGAAAAAGGGCAGTACCTGAGACAGATAAATGTAGCGGATTTTTCTCATCCGCGAGACCTGAAACACCTGCGCCATTTCCAACAGTTTTTTATCCACACTTTCTATCCCCTGGAGCACATTAGTATAAACCACCGGAAAAACCATAAAAAAAGAAATAAATACGGACAGATTCTTTGAAGGTATCCAGATAAGCGCCAAAATCACAAAAGACGCTACGGGAATGGATTTCATGGTAAGAACCAAAGGCGCCAAAAATTCCCGTATTCTGGAAAAGCCAAAAGAAACCCCTCCCAATATCACCCCCAGAGCCATACCCAGCAAAAATCCACTGACAATACGCAGGACGGAAAATGCACAGGAGAGCCAGAATGTACTTTCCCATATCAATGTTCCCAGTCTCTGTAAGACAGCAACAGGAGATACCAGAAGTATCTCCTGTCCGATGGCCATACTGGCCGCCTGCCAGATGAGCAGCCATAATGCCACTGCCCAGAGCCGGATTTGCCTTTTTTTATTTTTCGATATAATAGAAATCATCTCCCGGCACTGCGCCTCCTACCGCCTGTGGGTTTTGGTTTTTCAGCACCTCCAGATAACCGGAAAGCTGTTCCTTCATATCTTCGCCATCAATATATACAATGTTGCATTCCGGCAGAGCTTTTTCTGCAATTTCTGCGGTAACAATGTCATATTTACCTACCAACTGAGCTGCATCTTTCGTATTCTCATTTACATATTCCACAGAATCCTCATAATGGTCCAGAAAATCTTCCACCGCCTGGGGATGTTCTTTTACAAACTCTGTGCGGGCTACTACAACACCAGTAATCATACTGCTCTTTGTACCTTCCCCGGACTGTACCTTTTCCCATTCTTCCGTCAAATCCAAGGCTGTACGGATAGCTGGATTTTTGGTCTGGGCCGTAGTCACAAAGGGCTGCGGCAGCATAGCAATACCGTTTACTGTACTGGAAATTGCTGCAACGCACTCGGAATGTTCGCTTTTCCACTCAATGGTTACGTCCTTTTCCGGGTCAATTCCGTTTGCAGATAAAATATAATCCAGGGCATACTCCGGTGTTGATCCCTTGCCGCTGGCATAAATGGTTTTTCCCTTTAAATCCGCCACGGACTGCACACTGTCCCCATTCTCCACAATATACAGCACCCCAAGGGTATTCACAGCCAGAACCTGCACCTTTCCTTCTGTTTTATTATAAAGTACAGAGGCCAGATTTGCCGGAACTGCAGCAATATCAGTTTCTCCTTGCACCAGCTTTGGGGAAACCTCATCTGCAGAAGCGGCAATAGAGAACTGATAGTTTTCATCCGTCAGCTTTCCCTGTTCCGCTTCATCCATAAACTGCACCATTCCCATAGCGGTAGGCCCCTTTAAGGCCGTAATGTTTACATCGACAGGATTTTCTTTCTGTTCTTCTTTTTTTGTGTCTGTAGCTACTTTGCTGCCGCACCCGCTTATTGATACCGCTGTCATAGTCAGAGCCAACAACATGGCTGCCATTTTTTTCTTCATGTTTGTCCTTCCTTTCTCTTCCTGTGAAATCCAGTATTATCTTCATTGTACCACAGAAAATCAACAACCGTCCATAGATATCTTATGGATAAAGAGCCCGCTGCGCAGCTTTGGCTCAAACCAAGTGGATTTTGGCGGCATCAGCCTTCCTTCATCTGCTGTCTCCATGATCTCCTCCATAGTAACCGGATACAGGGAAAAGGCTGCTCCTTCCTGTTTTTTTACCTGAAGTTCCAGTTCTTCCAACCCCCGGATACCTCCCATAAAGGAAATCCTCTTATCTTCTCCCGGTTTTTCAATACCAAGTATGGGGGCCAGCACAAGATTTTGCAGCACAGACACATCCAGCCCCTCTACCGTATCCTGAGGCCGAAATGCTTCCATAAGTTCCAGCTGATACCAACCGTCAGACAGACAAAGTCCAAAACTGCCTTTTCTCCTTGGTTTCACAGGACCTGCTGCTTTTGTCACAAAAAAATATTTTTTCAATGCTTCCAGCAAATCCTCTCTTTCAAGCCCATTTAAATCCCTTACCACACGGTTGTAATCCAGAATTTCCAGTTCATCAGAAGGAAACAGAACACTGAGAAAATACTGATATTCTTCCTTTTCATTCTTATCCAGGCAGGCTTTTTCCATTTCCAGGGCTGTTTTTACAGCCGAAGCTGCTCTGTGGTGTCCGTCTGCAATATACAGAGCCTCTGTTTTCAAAAAAAGCTGCTGAATTTTCTCTATAATCAGTTTTTCACGGATAATCCAGACTCTGTGTCCTATTCCATCCTCGGAAACAAACTGATACACCGGAGCTGTCCGTTTGCGGATTTCCAGAAGTCTGCGAAGCTCCGCTATGGGACGGTGTACCAGAAATACCGGCCCTGTCTGAGCTTTGCATGCCTGTATGTGGCGAATACGATCTGCTTCCTTTTCCCGCCGGGTGTTCTCATGACGCCGGATAACCTGCTGCAGATAGTCTTCTACAGAAGCGCAGGCTGCAATTCCCGTCTGTAAATGGCTGCCCCGTGTCAGTTCATAAATATAAAAACAAGGTTCCCTCTCTTCTATAAAATCCCCTTTCCGGATTCGCTGCTCCAGAAGTGTTGCTGCTTTTTCGTAAACTTCTGGGCTATACATATCCGCCTCCGGCGGAAACTGTGTCTCCGGACGGTCTATAGCAAGAAAGGAGTTTGGATGTATCACGGTTTCCTTTGCCGCCTCTTCTCTGGTGTACACATCATAAGGCAAAGCCGCAATCTCTGCCGCCTTTGCCGCAATAGGACGAATTGCCTGAAATGGTCGGATATCTGCCATAGTTTTTCCCCTTTCACATGGAAATCTGCTTTTTTAGTTTCTTTGCAAGGCGGGCGAGTTTTTTCCGGTTTCGCAGGATAGCATCCCATATTCTGCGGATATTTCGGATAGTACGCAAACTCTTTTTCCAGCCTGTTGTTTTCTCTTTTCTTTTCATTTTTTCCTTTCTCAAAATGCCAAAAGAGGTTCCTGCGCCACCGCACACGAAAAATTTTCCTATGCAGGCGGCACAGCAGCCTCCCTTCTCTTATTTTACAATTCTGACTCTGTATACATGTTCAATGGCTTTCAGCGCCTCTGCCACCTGACCGTCAATGGGGGTTGCCACATCCAGCATGGTGTAAGCATAATCCCCCTTACTCTTATTGGTCATGTTGGCAATATTTACTCCTGCGTCACCCAGGGCTTTGGTAAACTGAGAAATCATGTTCGGCACGTTTTTATGGTTAATGGTAATTCTTCCCGCATCCACACATCTTCCGGCATCACAATCCGGGTAATTCACAGAATTTTTAATATTTCCGTTTTCCAGATAATCCATAACCTGCTGAACTGCCATAACGGCGCAATTATCTTCAGATTCCTCTGTAGACGCACCCAGATGAGGGGTCACCAGAGTATTTTGTGCATTGGCTACTACAGGATTGGCAAAATCCGTCACATACTTTTTCACCTTTCCTTTTTCCAGAGCCTTGCATAAGGCCTCTTCATCCACCAGAAGGTCTCTGGCAAAATTCAGAAGAACAACACCATCCTTCATCTGTGCGATTTCTTCCCTGCCAATCATTTTTTTCGTGCTTTCCAGCAGGGGCACATGAATGGTAATATAATCGCAGTCCCGATAAATCTCGCTGACCTCATTAATGTGGTGAATGTTTCTGGACAGACTCCATGCTGCGTCCACAGAAATAAAGGGGTCGTATCCATAGACCTCCATTCCCAGATGTACCGCTGCATTGGCCACCTTAACGCCTATCGCTCCCAAACCGATAATACCCAGTTTTTTGCCGCTGATTTCACATCCTGCAAATTTTTTCTTCTCTTTTTCTGCCTTTTTTGCCAAATCATCTGACGGCTTCTGACTTTTCAGCCACTCAATGCCCCCCACAATGTCTCTGGAAGCCAGAAGCATACCTGCCAGCACCATTTCCTTTACGCCATTGGCATTGGCTCCCGGTGTGTTAAAGACTACCACACCCTTTTTTGCCAGTTCCTCCAGAGGAATGTTGTTTACACCTGCACCGGCTCTTGCTACAGCCGCTACCTGCCGGGGCAGTTCCATCTGGTGCATGTCTGCGCTTCGTACCAGTACGGCATCTGCGTCTGCTGCGCTTTCTGCCTTTTCATATTCCTGATTAAATTCCTTTAAACCCACCTGAGAAATGGGATTGAGACAATGATACCGATACATATTAGACATTCTCCTTCTCAAATTTTTTCATAAAGTTCACCAGGGTTTCCACACCTTCTACCGGCATGGCATTGTAAATACTGGCTCGCATGCCGCCTACACTTCTGTGGCCTTTCAGATTTTCCAGTCCCGCTTCCTTCGCCTCTTTTACGAATTTCGCATCTAACTCCGCATTTCCGGTTACAAAAGGTACATTCATAAGAGAACGGTCTTTCGGCACAACGGTTCCTTTAAACAAATGGCTTTCATCCAGGAAATCATACAAAAGCTTTGCTTTCTTTTCGTTCCGCTCTTTCATTACAGCAAGACCGCCCATGTTTTTCAGCCATTTAAAGACTTTGCCGCACATGTAAATGCAGTAGCTGTTTGGCGTATTGTACAGAGAACCTGCGTCTGCATGGGTTTTAAATGTCAACATGGTAGGCGTGCCTTTCATCACATCTTCAGTAATCAAATCTTCCCGGATAATAGAAATCACCATGCCGGCCGGGCCGATATTTTTCTGTACACCGCCGTAGAGAATGCCGTATTTACTTACATCCACCGGCTCGGACAGGAGACAGGAGGACACATCAGACACCAACGTTTTGCCTTTGGTATTTGGCAGTTCTTTGAATTTTGTACCGTAAATGGTGTTGTTTTCACAGATGTACACATAATCTGCGTTGGGAGTGATATCCAGGTCGGAGCAATCCGGTATGTAGGAAAAGGTCTTATCCTCAGAAGAAGCAATCTTGTTTGCCTTTCCGTATTTCTGCGCTTCCTGCCATGCCTTTTTTGCCCACTGTCCGGTAACAATGTAATCTGCCTCTCCATTCTTCATAAGATTCATGGGAATCATGGCAAATTGCTGGCTGGCGCCTCCCTGCAGAAAGAGCACCTTGTAGTTGTCCGGTATCTGCAGCAAATCTCTCAAATCTGCCTCTGCCTCGTTTATAATTGTTTCAAACATACCGGAACGGTGACTCATCTCCATAACGGACATGCCGCAGCCTCTGTAATCTAACATTTCATCCGCTGCTTCTCTTAACACTTCCTCCGGCAGCACAGCCGGACCTGCTGAAAAATTGTAAACTCTGCTCATGATGCTTCCTCCTCTGATTTCTTTTTCTTTATTTCTGTCTTTTCTCCAAATCCGCCTCGTCAAAAGCGTCTTCAATGTTAGCTCCTGCCGGAACCATAGGAAATACTTTGTCATCACTGTCAATGATACAGTCCAAAACCACTGTTGTATTTAACCGAATGGCCTCCTGGATAGCCCCAGCCAAATCTTCTTTTCGGGTAACGCGGATTCCCACGGCCCCCATGGCTTCTGCCACCTTCACAAAGTCTACCTTGTCTCTTAACACTGTATTAGAATACCTGCCCTCATAGAACAAGGTCTGCCACTGGCGCACCATGCCAAGCACCTGATTGTTGACTACCACCTGAATCAGGGGCAGGTCATTTCTGGTGGCTGTTGCAATCTCATTCATATTCATTCGGAAACAGCCGTCTCCCGCCACATTGATGACAACCTTGTCCGGATTGCCCATTTTGGCGCCGATAGCCGCACCCAGTCCGTATCCCATGGTGCCCAGACCGCCGGAAGACAGAAACGTACGGGGCATAGTATATTTATAATACTGTGCCGCCCACATCTGGTGCTGTCCTACTTCCGTCACAATGATGGCTTCTCCATTGGTCTGCTTATACAGTTCTTCAATAATGGCCGGACCCGTAAGCCCTTCCTGATGATAGGATAAGGGGTATTTTTCCTTTAATTCTTCTATGGTTTCCATCCATTCTTTATGCTCTGCTGCCGGAACCATATGGTTTAACCGCTTCAAAACTTCTTTTGCATCTCCGATAACACAGCAGTCCACCAGCACATTCTTATTAATTTCCGCTGCATCTACATCAATATGAAGAATTTTTGCGTTTCGTGCAAAATTCCGCGGATTTCCGATAACACGATCAGAAAATCTGGTGCCAATGGCAATGAGCAGATCACACTTTGTTACACCCAGATTGGAGGCCTTGGTTCCGTGCATGCCCAACATTCCTGTATAATAAGGGTCTGTACCGGAAAACACGCCTTTTCCCATAAGAGAATCCGTCACCGGACTCTGAATCCTATGAGCCAGTTCTCTGACTTCTTCCCAGGCATTGGCCGCCACAGCGCCGCCGCCCACGAAAATAAAAGGGCGTTTCGCTTCCTGAATCATCTGCGCCGCCTTTTCCAGACTTTCCTGTGTAATTTCTTCAACATAAGACTTAACCTTTTTCGGCACATAAGGCGTAAATTCTGTTTTATTTGCCGTTACATCTTTGGTAATATCCACAAGCACCGGCCCCGGTCTGCCGCTTTTGGCAATGACAAAAGCCCGGCGGATAGTTCTGGCCAGCTTTGTTACATCCTTCACAATGAAACTGTGTTTGGTAATCGGCATAACCACTCCTGCAATATCCACCTCCTGGAAACTGTCCTTTCCCAGAAGAGGCAGTCCTACGTTGCAGGTAATGGCCACAATGGGAATGGAATCCATATGGGCGGTGGCAATTCCCGTTACCAGATTGGTAGCTCCGGGGCCGCTGGTAGCAAGACAAACCCCCACTTTTCCGGTAGAACGGGCATAACCGTCTGCCGCATGTGCTGCCCCCTGCTCATGGGAAGTCAGCACATGATGGATTTCTCCCTGTTGTTTATACAATTCATCATATATGTTCAGTATCGTACCGCCCGGATACCCGAAAACCGTATCGACACCCTGTTCTTTCAGACATTCCATTACGATTTGCGCACCTGTAAGCTGCATAGACAAATCCTCCCTCTGTTTATTTCTGGATTTCCAGTACAGCGCCTCTGTTTCCACTGGTCACCATAGAGGCATACCGCGCCAGATATCCGGTAGTTACTTTCGGCTCTCTTGGCTGCCATTTCGCTTTTCTGGCTGCCAGTTCTTCCTCGGACACTGCCAGCTCCAGCTTGGTTTGCGGAATGTTAATGCGGATAATATCCCCCTCTTCTACTAAGGCAATAGGGCCGCCTACCGCTGCTTCCGGAGAAATATGTCCAATGGAAGCGCCTCTTGATGCACCAGAGAAACGGCCGTCTGTAATCAGCGCTACGCTGGAGCCCAGCCCCATACCGGCAATGGCAGAAGTGGGATTCAGCATTTCCCGCATACCAGGACCGCCTTTTGGTCCTTCGTAGCGGATAACCACCACATCTCCAGCCACGATTTTGCCTCCTTTAATGGCTGCAATGGCATCTTCCTCGCAGTCAAAGACTCTGGCCGGACCTTCGTGCACCATCATTTCCTCGCATACGGCGCTTCTCTTTACCACGCCGCCGTGAGGAGCCAGATTTCCTGTCAGTACGGCAAGTCCCCCTGTCTGGCTGTATGGATTTTCAATGGGACGAATAACTTCCGGATTTTTATTCACACAGTTGGAAATGTTTTCTCCCACGGTCTTTCCGGTTACGGTCATACAGTCCAGATTCAACAAATCTTTCTTGGTCAGTTCCTTCATAACAGCCCACACGCCGCCGGCTTCATTCAAATCTTCCATATAGGTGGGGCCTGCCGGTGCCAGATGACACAGATTGGGTGTTTTGGCACTGATTTCATTGGCAAAGGTAATATCAAAGTCCCAGCCGATCTCATGTGCGATGGCCGGAAGATGCAGCATGCTGTTGGTTGAGCAGCCCAGAGCCATGTCTACAGTAAGGGCATTCATCAAAGCTTCCTTTGTCATAATATCTCTTGGACGAATGTTTCTTCTGTACATTTCCATAACCTGCATACCTGCATGCTTAGCCAGTTTAATACGCTCGGAATAGACGGCCGGAATGGTTCCGTTTCCTCTTAATCCCATGCCCAGTACTTCTGTCAGGCAGTTCATGCTGTTTGCCGTATACATACCGGAACAGGAACCACAGGTAGGGCAGACATGATTTTCAAATTCCTCTACATCTTCTTCTGTCATAGTTCCCGCGCTGTAAGAGCCCACGGCTTCAAACATGGAGGAAAGGCTTCTCTTCTGTCCGTGCACCTTTCCAGCCAGCATGGGGCCGCCGCTTACAAATACCGTAGGTACATTGATTCTGGCTGCTGCCATTAAAAGCCCCGGCACGTTTTTATCGCAGTTGGGCACCATAACCAGAGCGTCAAACTGATGTGCCATAGCCATAGCCTCTGTAGAATCTGCAATCAAATCTCTGGTGACCAGAGAATATTTCATGCCCACATGCCCCATGGCAATGCCGTCGCAGACTGCAATGGCCGGAAATACTACCGGGGTTCCCCCTGCCATGGCAACGCCCAGTTTCACGGCATTTACGATTTTGTCCAGGTTCATATGTCCCGGTACGATTTCATTATAAGAGCTGACAATTCCCACCAGCGGTTTTTCCATTTCTTCCTTGGTCATGCCCAAAGCATGAAACAGGGAACGGTGAGGTGCCTGCTGCATTCCTTTTTTTACTGCGTCACTTCTCATATATTTTCATTCCTTCCGACCTTTTTATTTGTTTCTTTGCTATTGAATCCGCTCTGCAATGAGATTTCCCATCTGTGAGGTTCCTGTCTTTTTCATTCCTTCAGAGTAAATATCCGGGGTTCTGTAGCCCTCTTTTAACACCTGTGCCACAGCTGCCTCCACTGCATCTGCTTCTTTATCCAAATCCAAAGAGAAGCGCAGCATCATGGCTGCAGACAAAATCGTGGCAATAGGATTTGCAATGTCTTTTCCTGCAATATCCGGGGCAGAGCCATGGCTTGGCTCATAAAGCCCGAAACTGGTCTCGTTTAAGCTGGCCGATGACAGCATACCGATAGACCCTGTAACCATACTGGCCTCATCTGACAAAATATCTCCAAACATATTTTCCGTGAGAATCACATCAAACTGTCCCGGATTATGTACCAGCTGCATAGCACAGTTGTCTACCAGCATATGTTCCACTGTAATGTCCGGGTAGTTTTTTGCCACCTCTTCCACAACCTTTCTCCACAGTCTGGAAGAATCCAGTACATTTGCCTTATCCACGCTGGTCACTTTCTTTCTTCTTTTGCCTGCAATTTCAAAAGCCTTGATAGCAATTCTGCGAATTTCCTCTTCATTATAAGACAGCGTATCCACGGCTTTTCTCACACCGTTTTCTTCTACGGTCTTGCGTTCTCCGAAATACAGACCGCCTGTTAATTCTCTGACAATAATCATGTCGAAGCCGTCACCAATGATCTCTTCTTTTAAAGGGCAGGCTTTTCTTAACTCATCATAAAGATAAGCTGGCCTTAAATTAGCAAACAGGTTCAGCGCCTTTCGGATACCCAGAAGTCCTGCCTCCGGTCTCTTGGAAGGCTCCAACTGATACCAGGGAGAAGTCTTTGCGTCTCCGCCGATAGAACCCATCAAAACGGCATCTGCAGCCTTTGCTTTCTCTATTGTCTCCTCTGTCAGCGGTACACCGTGTGCGTCAATGGAAGCTCCGCCTAAAAGCAATTCTTCATAATGAAACTCATGTCCGTACACACTGCAGACTTTATCCAGAACCTTCTTTGCTTCTCTTACAATTTCCGGACCGATTCCGTCACCGGGAATGCACGCTATATTTCTTTTCATACTGTCACCCTTTCCGCAGTTTTGTCATTTTTTTGTCATTCATAGAATGTAATTAGTAATATGATAATCCTTTTCCCACCATAATTCAAGCAATAATCCCTTTCGCGCTATACCTTTTCGTTATGGTTTCTATTCCCTGGAATTTTCTAAAATTTATAATTCCTTTATTTTGACGACACACAGTGGTCACATTTATTCTATATACTGGGTATTGTTAAGAAATAGAAGACAGTGGCTGCAGAGTTCACGCGCATTTGCGGCTGCTGGCCTTCGCCTAAAGACACTCCTGCATATTGCAGATTTCTATATAGATAGTAACTTTTTTCTCCTTCCTTTCAAAAGAGAGTTGTTGCATGAAACATCTCTCTTTTATCCTTTCTCTCTGGTAAATCCTTTCCCCATAACTTCTCTGACATCTGTCACAATCACAAAAGCCTCCGGGTCTGTTTCCTCTACCACTTCTTTT